>JALZVC010000245.1 GCA_023301205.1 Flavobacteriaceae bacterium | reverse complement strand
GAGTCTATCACAAAGAAGAATAGTTTTCACAATGTGTATTTGTATAACCTAAGATTATGGCAATTGCAGGCAATGTGTGAGATGGAAAATCAGTACTATAAACTGAAAGAACATATGGCTGTTGAGCTTGATGTTGCCTCTATGATTCTTGTTTTTAATGGATCACTCTCATTACGTTTTAGAATGGATGAAAAGCGTTTTGACGTTGATGGCACATACAATGCGCGTTATGAAGTTGTGAAAAAGCGTGTTGACAAAGCCAATATAAAAGGAACAGACGAGCGTGCAACACAAGCGGGTAAAATAACAATTATCTTTTCACAAAAAGAAGATGAAATAGAGTATAGAAGGTATATAGGTTTTTTACAAACAATGAAGCAGCTTGATACTGATCTTGAGCTTCTAGAATTAGAAGATTTACAAGGAGTTACTGGTCTTAGGGCGTTAAGAGTTAGTCTATTATATTCTAAGGGTAAAGAAACTGCAAAGGAATATTACACCTATAAAGATCTAGTAGATAGTATAAATGAATAGACATCTAAGGGGTACTGCCTTAGCTTACTATTTTATTTACATCTTCTACTATAGCACCTGAAATTGCAAAAGAAATTCCGAACGCCATTACCGATATAATAATACCTATAACGAAGATGGTATAGGTAATTCTAAGAATTCGGTATTTTCTGTCAAGTACTTTTCCTAAAAAGTATAAATCTTTGGTAAGCGAAGAGTAGACATAGTCCTTATCTTTAATTAACTCATCTATTGCCCATTGAAATTGAGAAAGTTCCATTTTATGAAAATTTCCGAAGAAGGTTAAGTTCACGGTTTTGTTTTCTACATCTTCTTTGGTAAATTCACCCCTAGTAACATTGGGTCTTGTGGCAAATACCGCTAAAACCATAGTGACAGTAGAGGATACCACAAATATTGCAGTAGGCCAAACTAAAAATGGATTAGAATCTAGTTTTGATAATAAGTTTGCAAGTACTACGGAAATTATAATGGCATTTACAGAGAGTAAAATGTTTGCTTTTGTATCTGCAATATCGCTTAACTTGATGTGATTACGTAAGGCTACGCGATAAAACGTTTGAATACCTCGCTCCGGGCTATTATCTTTTGCTTCAGCTTTATACTGCGCTTTCATTTTCTCTTTCTTAAGGGCCCTTTTCTCCTTTTTTTGATCTTTTAAAAGGGCAGATAAGTTTTTTTCCTTAGTAGATTGCCAGTTTTTTAGCGCGTATTCACTATAGTACCTGTGCTTTTTTGAAAGGACTTGTATATTTTCATCACGCCATTCAGATTCAGTGAATTCCTTGATTTGTTGCAATTCATATTCTTGTCTTAAAAAATCACTTGCTTCTTGAAAGTATCCCTTCGCAAAGTGCGAAGCATCTGCGTCACGCATCATTTCTTCTAACTTACCTTCAGGTTCCCCTGTAAATTTAGTCGCCATAATGCAAGAAGCTACCCCTTGTATGATGTCATCCTCTACATTTTGTTCTTTTAAATAAGCCGTTGCTATTTTTACACCTGCCTCTTCGTGTTCTTCTCGAGTCTCAATATAACCAGTATCGTGTAGTAATGCGGCTAATTTTAAAACAGTAGCTTCTTTATCATTAATATCTGTGTTATCGATGATTTCATTAATACTTTTAAATACGCGTTTTGAGTGCGTGTAGTTGTGATACCTAAACGTACTTGGCAACTTTTCTTTAAAAAGATTTAATATAAAATCGTCTGTTTTTTGTACTATATCACTCATAAGTGCATAAATTTACAACCAAATTACAAAAAAAATAAATCGGTGTTCATTTTCTATTGAATAAAATTAACACCAAAAAAAAATTTAGCTTTTTTTGAAAACGTTTTGCCTCAATATTTAGTGTACATGAAACAGAATAAATTACTACTAATTGTCCTACTTTTAATCGCTTCTTCGTGTGCTACTTATGCACCACAATATAAAAACCCAAATCGTACCGTAAATTTCCCAACCGATAAAGAAATTGAAACTCAGTTTTATTTAATTGGTGATGCTGGTTATTCTCCATTGGGAGGAATGAGTCCCGGTCTCACGGCAGCAAAAGAAGCTATAGGAGATGAAAATAGTGAGAATGATTATGCGCTTTATTTAGGTGATAATATTTATCCAGAAGGAATGCCTGTTAAAGGAGATAAAGAACGTAAATATGCTGAGAACAGTCTTAATGGGCAACTTTTAGCAGTAGAAGAATTTAAAGGCACCACTTATTTTATACCGGGTAATCATGACTGGTATAACGAACATCCGCTAAAAGGGTTGGCTCGCGAGCAGAAGTATTTGATAGAAAAAACGGGAAATCCAGAGATTTTTCAGCCTATGGATGGTTGTCCTATTAAAAGTATCTCGGTAAATGATGCTGTTCAGATTCTTATTATCGACAGTCAGTGGTATTTAGAAGATTGGAATACAGATCCTGAATTTAATAAAAATTGTGATATTAAAACGCGAGAGAAATTTTTTATTGAGCTAGAGTTAGAAATTAAAAAAAACAAAAACAAAACTATTTTGTTTGCTATGCACCATCCTATGTATACTAATGGGACACATGGTGGTTATGATGCCCTTAAAAAACATTTATATCCTTTGAAGAAAAAGATTCCTATGCCTATTTTAGCTTCGCTTGCTGTGCAGGCAAGAGCGCAAGGAGGGGTTTCTGTACAAGATAGATTTAACGAGCGTTATAGTAAATTAATGACCCGTCTAGGGAATATTGCCAGAGAGCATCCACGACTTGTATTTGCCAGTGGTCACGAACATTCATTGCATCATATTGAAAAAGACGGATTAGTACAAATACAGTCTGGTAGTGGCTCTAAAGAGTCTGCAGGTGCCTTAGGACAAGCAGGTTTATTTAGTTATGGTGGTCATGGCTTTGCTGTAATGACTGTTTTTAAAGATGGATCCACTTGGGTACGTTACTTTGGTGTAGCGGAGGGTAAAAAACCAATACTACTTTTTGAAAAAGAAATATTTCCGCCAACAAAAAAGTTTGAGACTAAAGCCCTGCCTAATACTTTTAAAAATGAAATAACTACAGCGATCTATACAAATGATCGTATTAATGAATTATCATTTTTTAAAACTGTATGGGGAGAAAATTACAAAAAAGTGTACGAAACCCCGATTACTGTAAAAGTAGCCGCCCTAGATACTCTTTTTGGTGGCTTAACCGTGGTTAATGAATCTAGTAATTCAGACTATCGTTCCTTACAATTACAAGATGCAGCAGGTACTATTTACAGAATGCGTTCTTTGGGTAAAAACTCATTAAACTATAAAGAACGAATTAATAACAAGACAGGAGTACCATTAGATAAGGAGGGAGCTCCTGAAGTATTAGAAAACTTGGCGCGCTCTGAGCGGGATGTCGCTTTTTATACTGCAACACATCCTTATGCGGCATTAGCCATACCTAAATTAGCAGAAAGTATTGGTGTTTTTCATTCCAAGCCAAGCTTGTTTTATGTGCCTAAGCAACAAAAATTAGGTCGTTTTAATGAAAGTTTTGGTGATGAATTGTATTTCATCTTTTTAGCTCCTAATGAAAACAAAGTAGGGGATACTCGATTTAAATACCCAGATGATATTGAGACTACAGATGACATACTCATTAAGTTGCGAACTAATGGCAAGGTGCGCGTTGATGAGCGTAATTACTTAAAATCAAGACTTTTTGACATGCTCGCAGGTGATTGGGATCGTGAAAAGAATAGATGGAAATGGGCTGTATTTTTTAACACAGATGGCTTAAATGTTTACGTGCCAATTGCTAGAAACAGAGATGACGCTTTTTCTTCTTACGAAGGAATTATTCTGGACGAAGCAAATTCTGTATTTGGAAGAACAAAGCAAAGCCATATTTATGATGATGACTTAAACGATTTAGCGTGGTTTAATAAAGAGGCAATTATATTTGATCGTGCTTTATTAAATCGTTCTGGAAGGGACCAATGGAAATATTTGGCAGAAGAAATTCAGAATCAATTAACTGACGAGGTAATAGATGAGGCTTTTAGTGCTATTCCTAAAGATGTTCAAGAAGAAACATTAGCCGTTATAAAAAGACACTTTAAGGCTAGACGAAATAACCTTGCAGCTATTGCAGATAGGTATTACGATGTATTAGCAGTGGTACAAATTATTGAAGCAACTGATAAGGATGATATTATCGAAGTAACTAGGCAGGATGATGGCAAAACAACAGTAAAAATGTTTCGCAGCTTTGATGAAGAACCAAATAAACTTCTAGTAGAACGAATTTTTAACAGCAACGATACTAAAGAACTTTGGATTTATGGTCTTAATGGATCAGATTCATTTTCTGTGAGAAATGAAATTTCTGAAAACGCTAGAAAGGAGAAATCAATTTTTATCAGACTAATAGGTGGAAACGATACTGATACTTATGATATTAAAGAGGGCAAAAAAATCAAAGTATACGAACATAAGACGCTTGAAAATAATATAGTAGAAGAGGGTGGGGCTAATTTTAAATTAACAGATTTATACAATCTCAACATGTATGATTACCGTAAACAAGTAGAGATATCTAATGATATATCCTTAACAATAGGCTATAACCCAGATGATGGTTTTCGCTCAGGTGCTCAGTACAGTTATCAGAAAGATGGTTTTAATCGTAACCCTTTTACTTTTAAACATGTAGTAAGTGCAGATTATTATTTTGACACAGACAGTTTTGATATAAATTATTCTGGTGAATATGCTAATGTATTTGGCGAAAGAAACCTTAGTTATAATTTGTACGCCACTAGCGCAAATTATACGCAGAATTATTTTGGCTACGGAAATGAGACTGTAAATCTAGAAGATATTGATGGATTTAATGCAAATAGGGTTGAAATACAAAAAATAAACGCAAATGTAGCATTGGTGAAAAACGGCTTCTTTGGTAGTTTTTTTAAAACACAGTTAGCCTTCGATTCATACCGAGTTAGGGAAGATATTAACTTTTCATTACCCGCAACCACATCTTTTGAAGTAGACGACACCTTGATTTTTGGCTCTGTGGAAACTATATTTAGTTATCATAGTTTAGATGATGCCAGTAATCCATCACGTGGATTGTTATTTGATCTTAATCCTAGAATTACTACAAATTTCTCTGAATTTTCTCGAACGTTCGCATATCTCCGTACAAGATTAGGGTTTTATAATTCACTCAGCAATAATAAAAAGCTTGTGCTAAAAACTAATGTGAATGGGGAATTTAATTTTGGCAATAAATTTGAGTTTTATCAAGGTGTATCACTGGGGGGTGAAACTGGACTACGAGGGTACCGAGAAGAGCGTTTTACAGGTAAATCTGCCTTGGTAGGAAATGCCGATTTACGATATAGTTTTGATCGTTTTAACGTGGGGATTATTCCTTTGCAAATTGGAATTTTTGGAGGTGCAGATTTAGGGCGTGTTTGGATTCCAAGTCGTTTATCAGACAAATGGCATAATAGTTACGGAGGTGGATTATGGATAAATGGCCCTGGAGGCTTAAACGGTAGTTTTAATGCCTTTACCTCTACAGAAGATACGCGTGTCACATTTAGACTAGGATTTAAGTTTTAGTAGCATCATTTTAACTAAACCGGCAATAAAATGAGTTGCTTATGGATTTATGAAATTTCGGTACTAAAAACTAGCCAAACAAGGTTTTTTAACCCTGTTCATTTATGTTTTTTTTTAATTTTAGGTATGAGATAGTACTGAAAAATCGATTTCTATAGCATAAAAAGGGACATATATAAATGATGTCAACTTAGCCATTTCTTTTAACACCACAAAATGAAAAATAATATGAACTTATTAAAGCCAACGAAACTTTATTGGATTTAATCTAATCGATATAAAGATAATATTGGTCGAAAATAAAGATGGAAGAAAATGATGATCAGCGCAATAAACACGCTATTTAAACAAATATATAGATTAAAGTAATTGTTGAATAGATTTTCTATATTTGCAAAAAATTTACCGCCTTGTTTAGGTCATAATTTTTTAAAAGTTATTCATAAGATTTTAAAGGATGTCGATAAACAAAAATTGCATAAAAACATACATTAGTTTACTTGTATTGTTTTTTATTACTACCCTTTCGCTTCAGTCTCAGTCGCTACCAGATGACATAGACTCCTTGAGTGATGATCAACTAAAAACATATTGGTCGCAAGCAAAGGCACAAGGTTATACTTTAGACCAGATCAAGGCAGTTGCTTCGAGTAAAGGAGTTTCTTCAGATCAAATTGCTGCTTTTGAAAGTAGGATTGGTTCTTTTGGTGCAACCGCTGTAGCTGTTCAAGGCGAACAAATTGACACTAATCTTGGGGTTTCAGATTCTAATCCCGCAGGTTTTACAGGGGCTGAGATTAGTGTTCCATCTAACGATGATCCACTCTTTGGATATGATTTTTTTAACAATCAAAATATTACGTTCACTCCAAATTTAAATTTGGCTACTCCAAAAAATTATGAACTTGGACCGGGTGACGAATTAGTTGTTAATATTTGGGGAGCTGCTGAGAATACATATTCACTGGCTATAGATAGGGAAGGAACTTTACGTATTCCTAATGTAGGTCCTGCCTTTGTGAGTGGTATGTCTATTGCTGATGCAAAAACAGTTATTACCAATAAATTAAAGCGTGTTTACGGAGGTATTGATGCTCCGGAAAACAGCCCATATAAAGTTTTTGTAAGTTTAAGTTTAGTGAATGCTAGATCTGTACAAGTTAATATTATTGGAGAAGTTAAAGTGCCAGGTAGCTATACCTTAAGTTCCTTATCAACCCTTTTAAATGCACTTTATGCAGCAGGAGGTCCTACAAAAGAAGGTACTTTTAGAGATATCAAGCTAGTAAGAAACGGAGAAGAAGTTTCTAGTTTTGACGTCTATCAATATTTAGTTAATGGGTCTCAAAAAGGTAACAAAACCGTAAAGGATCAGGATGTAATTATAGTTGCACCGTATAAGTCGAGAGTCACAATTTCTGGTGCTGTTAAAAGGCCAGGGGTTTATGAATTACTTGATAATGAAGGTTTTTCAGATTTGCTTAAATATGTAAGTGGTTTTAAGGCAACCGCATTTAAAGATCGATTTATTCTAGATAGGATTAATAGCGATCGTCGTATGTTAAAGGAAATTACTTATGATAATATTGTCAATGAAAAGTTACAGTCTGGAGATCGATTGACTATAAATTCTATCATTGATGAATATGAAAATAAAATTACCATAAGTGGTGCAGTGTATAGACCAGGAGAATATCCTTACTCTACTGGACTAACAATAAAGGATTTAGTAGAAAAAGCTTCTGGTCTAAAAAACACCGCATTTCTAGAGCGAGGCATTATTTACAGAAAAAATTCTAATATAGATAAATTTACACTTCAGTTCACGCTAAAAAATATTATGGATGGGACTGAAAATATAACGTTACAACCCAATGATATAGTTAGGATATTTGATGCAAATACGTTTCAAAGTGATGCTGAAGTGAGTATTAGTGGGGCGGTGAGGGATCCAAGATCTTTTGAATATTTTAATGGGATTACATTGCAAGATTTAATCTTACAAGCAGGTGGTTTTTCGGATGCCGCGAACAGTAATAAAATTGATATTTACAGATTTATTGGAGATGATAATTTTGAAACGCTTTCAGAGTCCATAGCGGTTTCTGCTAATGGTCAATTTGGGGATGAAGCAGGAGAATCGTTTTTACTTAGGCCTAAAGATAGAATTTCTGTAAGGAGCTTAAAGGGGTATAATGATCAAAAGCAAGTTTTTGTCGAAGGAGAGGTGAATTATCCGGGATCTTATTATGCAGAAAATAATGGTGAGCGCATATCAGACATTATTCAAAGAGCTGGGGGCTTGTCACCTTATGCCTTTGAAAAAGGAGCTACTTTAGTGCGCGTTAATCCTTACTACAATGATGATGCTCTAAAGCTCACCACTGCTCAAATAAATGATACTACAGCGACAAGTTTAAATAATAAAAAAGAATTTAGGGTAGGGATAAATTTGGTTGAAATTTTAAGCGAGAATGGAGTTGCTTCAAAATCAAATTTATTCTTAAAAGAAGGAGATCGTATTATAATTCCTTCAGTTAAGGAAACTATTAAAACTGAGGGTGAGCTATTTATCCCTTCATTAATTAGATTTGAGAAAGGATGGGATTTAAAAGATTACATTGATAAGTCTGGAGGATTTAGTCAAAACGCTAAAAAATCAAAGACTTATGTAGTTTATTCAAATGGTGATATCGCTGCTACAAAGCGGTTCCTGTTTTTTAGAAGTTATCCAGAACTTGAACCAGGAGCAATCATTCTTGTTCCCAAGAAGATTAAGCGAGAAGGTGGTGTTACGCTGCAAGAAGGTATTGGTGCTGCGTCAGGTTTGACAGCAATAGCCTTATTAATTGATAGATTGATAAACCGTTAGGTAGTTATGAAAGATGATATCAAGTTAGTTTTAAGTTACATAAAGGCCTTTTTCTCAAAGAAGAGATTTATTTTTTTAGTGGTAGGGTTTTTTTTATTGTTGGGGATTTTTACAGCAATATTCACTCCCAAAAGTTATCAATCTAACACGAGCTTTTTAGCCCAAGTTTCCAATGATTCTGGTTCGGGGAGTGGTTTAAAGAGTATTGCCAGTCTAATAGGTTTAAGTGTTGGTAATAAAACTGAATCAAAAGATTTACCTGTTTTTTTATACCCCAAGATAATGAATAGTCTGTCTTATCAGCGAGAAGTTATGGAGACATTAATCAACATCAAGGGTGTTGACTCTGCCATAACATTAAAAGAATATTATACTAAGGTAAAAAAACCTGATTTTATTGATACTGCGAAGAAGTATACTATTGGTTTACCTCGATTTATTATAGGTAAGTTTAGACCTAAAAGAGAAGTTTTAGGAGTACAGATTGATTCTCTTGAGTATATTTCAAGTTCTGAAATGGTACTAATAAATAAATTGAAAGAAGACATCTTATTAACGATTGATGAATTTGACGGGTCCATCTCAATCGCGGCTACAATGCCTGAAAGAATTCCAGCTACTCAATTAACGGAAAGCGCTAGAATACTATTACAACAAAAAATAATCGATTATAGAATTGCGAAGGCGCAAGAGCGTTACAATTTTTTATACAAAGAGTATATAGAAAAAAAAGCCGAATTTATGGCTGCTCAAGCTTCACTTGCTCATTACACCGATAGAAATAGATTTAACAATACGCAAACCTCACTCATAAGAAAGCAACAATTAGAAAATGAGTATAACTTAGCTTATACGGTGTATTCTGAATTAGAGAGTCAACGCATTAGAGAGGGGGTAAACTTAAATGAAGACACACCAGTGTTTACTACCATACAGCCTGCTGTAGTGCCATTAGAGTCGCTAAACCCGAATCCCATTGCCATTATCATGAAATTTATTTTTATTGGTTTTCTAGCAGCTATTTTTCTTTATGTATTTAAATTATTATTTAAATCTTTTAAGAATATCTATCAATCATCTTAATCTACATAAACTTTGGAAACGTTAAATAATGCAATAACTGCTGCAATTAAAGCAGGAGAGAGAATAATGGAAATATATCAAATGGAAGATTTTGATATAGCGCTAAAGTCAGATGATTCTCCACTTACAATCGCAGACAATGAAGCAAATGATATTATAATGACTTTTTTAGAGAAGACAGCTCATCCTATCATTAGCGAAGAAAATAAGCAAACAGAATTTAGTACACGAAAGGACTGGGGCTCTTGTTGGGTAGTAGATCCATTAGACGGAACTAAAGAATTTATAAAAAGGAATGGTGAGTTTACTGTTAATATTGCTTTAGTTGAGAATGGGGTACCAGTTTTAGGTGTAATTTATGTCCCTGTAACAAAGGTGCTTTATTTTACCAAAGATAAAAAGTCATACAAAATTACTGTAGCCGATCCATTAATGACTTTTCAAGATATTGTGAAACAGTCAAAACAGATTAACGTTGCTTCATCTATTACAGAACCAGTTAAGATTGTAGGTAGTAGATCACACTTAAATGAAGACACAGAAAATTTTATTAATGAAATTAAGAAGGACAAAGAAGTTGAAATTGTTTCAAAGGGTAGTTCTTTAAAATTTTGTTTGGTTGCAGAAGGTACAGCACATTACTACCCTAGATTTGCGCCTACAATGGAATGGGATACTGCAGCAGGTCAAGCAATCTGCCAAGCAGCTGGTGGTAAAGTTATTAATCAAGAAACCCAAAAGCCCTTACTTTATAATCGCGAGAATTTATTAAATCCATATTTTTTGGTTACAATATAGAAATGAGCGAAGCTAAACAAGAGTCACACATTAGGAGTATAGTAAAGGGTATATCTTGGCGGCTAGTTGCTACGGTAGACACTATACTAGTTGTGCTTTTAGTTACTTGTTTATTTGATGAATGTAGTTTAGAACTAGCAGGTATGATAGCTGGTGCAGAGTTCATTATTAAATTATTGATTTATTATGTTCACGAAAGAATCTGGCAAAAATTTAGAAAAGATAAAGAAGTCACTCAAAAAAGGACAGTAATTAAATCTCTTTCTTGGCGTGTAGTTGCGACTTCAACTACTTTTTTAATTTCTGGTTATATGTTAGATAGTTTTACTGAGATAGCCTTGTTTATTGCAATAACAGAACTTTTTACCAAGTTCTTTTTGTATTATTTTCACGAGAGAATGTGGCTTAAAATTCCATTAGGAGATTTTAGAAAAAAATTTAAATAAATAGTATCAATGCAAGAAAATGTTATTCCACATGACTTCTTAGTCAGTAAAGAAGACCGAGAAGTACTACTAAAGCAGAAAGGCCTATTGTTGTGGTTTACTGGCTTGTCGGGTTCTGGTAAGTCTACGATTGCAAATGCAGTAGAGAAGTTTTTGTTTGATAAAGGTTTTAAAACCTATGCACTTGATGGGGATAACGTGAGAAAGGGAATCAATAATAATTTAACATTTTCACCAGACGATAGAAAGGAAAATATAAGAAGAATAGCAGAAGTTGCTAATTTAATGCTTGATGCAGGATTAGTGGTTACCGCTTCTTTTGTATCACCCTATAAGATTGATAGAGAAAACATTAAAAATATAGTAGGAAATAATACCTTTGTCGAAATTTTTGTAAATACTCCATTAGAAGAATGCGAAAGGCGTGATGTTAAGGGGCTATATGCAAAAGCAAGAAGAGGAGAAATTCTAAATTTTACTGGAATTAATGCACCTTATGAGGCGCCTGATAATCCAGACATAGAGATTGACACCACTGTAACCAGTATTATGGATAGTGTTGAGCTCGTATTTAATTTAATCGAAAATAAAATAAAATTACCTAATAATGAGTAAATATTACCTCAATTATCTTGATGAATTAGAGTCTGAAGCAATTTATATACTTCGCGAAGTATGGGCTCAATTTGATAATCCAGTAATCATGTTTTCTGGAGGAAAAGACTCTATCTTGTTAACACACTTGGCAAAAAAAGCGTTTTACCCTTCAAAAATTCCTTTTCCATTAATGCACGTTGATACAGGGCATAACTTTCCTGAAACAATTCAATTTAGGGATGACCTTATTAAAGAGTTTGGCTGTCAACTTATTGTAGGTTCTGTTCAAGAGTCTATTGATGAAGGAAGAGTAGCCGAAGAAAAAGGTAAAAATGCAACACGTAATGCTTTGCAAATTACGACACTACTTGATGCCATAGAAAGCAATAAGATTGATTGTGCAATAGGTGGAGGACGTCGTGATGAAGAGAAAGCAAGAGCTAAAGAACGTTTCTTCTCTCACAGAGATGATTTTGGACAATGGAACCCTAAGAACCAACGACCAGAATTATGGAATAT
>JALZVC010000244.1 GCA_023301205.1 Flavobacteriaceae bacterium | reverse complement strand
ACCCCTTTATCATTTAAATGCCCAATATCAAAGGTGTATTCTGGATGGTACATTTCTGGATATTTTAGTGGATCAGCTACTTCTACTTTATTATTTTCTGGCAACTGTGCATAAAGAGATACTAAATTTTCACTCACTTTTCTAGGGGCAAAAACAAAATAAAGTTGAATATTCTTTTTTTCTGAAATGGTAATCATTTCCTGTAGCATAGAAAATTGGACTTGGTCTATTTTTGCAGAAGTAGCTGTGAAAGCTTTTAAAGCCGTTTCTCTCGACGTATTTAACGGTTTTGAAATTGGGGCCTCTTTTCTCTTAATAAGTTCTTTGTGCTGCGTTGAATCTAAAGTGTTGGAAAGTTCGTCATCCAAGCTGTAAAATCCATTTTTTATATATTGAGGCTTTTCTTTAGTTTCAATTTCATCAAAAAAGTAAGGCCTATATTGTTTAAATTGAAATAGTTTTTGTAAAAGTGTAAGAGAATATGTAGTCGCTATTTGAGCCTTTTTTAATTTGCCATAATTTTCATTTGACCAAACAGAATTTACTATAAAATTTAGATCCTTAAAGTTTATCCAATAGATATTACGATCTGCACTTAAGTTTTTAATACCTACAGGATGGATATCCGATAATTCAATAAAAACTGTTTTTGCGTTATTACTTAGATCTGAATCTAAAAAGTTGCGATATAGATAATACGATTGAGGAGCAAATGTCCCTGGAGAGCCTAAGTTATAACTGCTACTTTCTTTTCCTGTTTTAGTATTTACTAAAGAATCATAGATACTTGGGTCAATATGTCGATATATCCTACTTGATCCTAAAAAGTAGGTCTCAAATTTAGTGTAGTTTTTATCTGTAGCTAGATATTCAATTTTATTATTAAAATATTCATTACCCCAATGATAGTCTGGTGGGAATAGTAGCTTCATGAAATTTGCAAATACGATCACTAGGATACCGATAACAAATGTCTTTTTGATAAACTTCTTCATAAAACTAAAATTGGAAGTAAATAAATTCTTGTTCACTCGTAAAAGCCAAAGCCATTATGCAAAAAAATAAATAGCTGATATATCGCAAGGGTCTTGGCCATCTTTCTTGAAGTTCTTCTAGTGCGTGCTCGCGATCTCTTCCTAGCCATTCGATACTAATAAAAAGTAAAATAAGTACTAAAATAGTAACTGGGAAAATACTAGGCATTTTCAATAAACTAGTATTAAATATGTCTTTGATATACTGAACGGCGTGCGTTACAGATTCTGCTCTAAAGAACACCCAAGCAATTATAGTTATGAAAAAGGTGAGACCGATAGAAAAAACTTCTTTAAGATTAGGAAAAAGCTTGTCTTTCGCAACAACTTCCATGTTACTTCTATTTTTATTGAGCAGCAATAAAGGTAAGAAATAGAGTGCATTTAAAGCTCCCCAAATAATAAACGTCCAGTTTGCACCATGCCAAAATCCACTAACGATAAATATTATAAAGGTATTTCGCACTTTCATCCAAGTCCCTCCTTTACTACCGCCAAGAGGGATGTATAGGTAATCCCTAAACCAAGTTGATAATGATATGTGCCATCTACGCCAAAACTCTGCGATGTCTCTTGAAAAGTAAGGGAATGCAAAATTTTTCTTAAGATTGAAACCAAAGAGTCTAGATGTACCAATTGCAATATCAGAGTATCCCGAAAAATCACCGTAAATTTGAAATGCAAAGAATACCGCTCCAAGGAGCAAGGTGTTCCCGCTATAGTTATCAGAATTATTGAAAATTTCATTAGCGTAATATGCGCAGCTATCTGCAATAACAACCTTCTTAAAAAGCCCCCATACTATTTGACGCATACCGTCAACGGCTTTTTTGTAATCAAACTTTCTTAAGGCATAAAACTGTGGTAATAGGTTAGTCGCCCTTTCTATAGGTCCAGCAACAAGTTGTGGAAAGAAACTTACAAAAGCAGCAAATGAGATAAAATCTTTTGTTGGCTCTAGTTTTTGTCTGTAAACATCTATGGTATAACTTAGTGTTTGAAACGTGTAAAAACTTATACCTACTGGCAGAACTATGGAGAGAGAGCTTAGCGATATTTCTTGTCCGAAGAAAGAAAAAGCATTTGCAAAATTGTCTAAGAAAAAATTATAGTATTTGAAAAAACCTAGAAAACCGAGGTTTATTAAAATACTAGTCCATAATAATGCTTTGCGCCTTACAGATTTACCACCTTTAGATAGTGCAATTCCTATGGAGTAATCTACAATGGTGCTAAATAAGATTAAAGATAAAAAACGCCAGTCCCACCAGCCATAAAAAATATAACTGGCAACTGCTACTAATAAATTTTGTTGTTTTAAATTTTTATTGAAAACAAACCAAAATAGTATGAAAACTATTGGAAGAAAAATCGCAAAATCTAGTGAGTTAAAGAGCATTACAGTTCGATTTATCTTGTTTAACTAATTTGAACTAGTGAGTTGTTTTTCACATCTTCGGTATTCATTTCGTTAATATTTCCGCAGTTAGAGATAGCTTTAAGTCCTCTTAAAACAGCACCGTGAGCAAACAATAGAACGCTTTTGTCCTGATATTTTTCTTTAAAAGAAATAAGGCGATTTTCAAAATCAACTAATGATTCTCCAAGGGTAATACTTTTTGCATTGTCATACCACGACGATCCAAGGTCTAATAGCATTTCTGCTTTTTGTACCCCTTCGTATTTCCCAAAATTAAGCTCATCTATTAAAGGTTCAAATTGAAACACTTTAAAGCCATAGGCTTTTGCCGTTTGATGGGTACGTTTTAATGAGGAGACTAAAACGACATCAAAATCGATATTCTTAAGTGCGTTTTTATTTTGGTCAATATCTATTTGATCAATTTCTGAAATGGGAAGAATATCAATATCGTTAGACCCTTGTAATTTACCAGCTTGATTCCAAGCGGTGGGTAGATGTCTTATAGCATAGAGTTGCATAGTATTTATTTGTTGATAAAGAAGGTTTCACTACGTAATCCCACTCTTTGAGCTTCAAGTAATAATAAATCTGTTGGGTTTACATTACCCAGATTCACATTTACACCAACTTTATTGATAAAATACATTTGTGAAGCCGGCGTAGGTGCTTCAAAAATTATTTTTTTATAATCTATTGAGTCAATAATATCATCGACTAATCCTGTTCTTATTTCTCCACTACCTCTATATATACCTGCTGTGCCAGAGTTTCGGCCTTCTGTAATTACATATTCACAGCCTACATCTAATAATGCTTGGATCTCTTTAATCCATTTACTAGGAGCCATAATCTCTTCAGAGTCTTTGCTTCCTACTTCACTAAGTACCGTGAAATCTTTCTTAAAGTCCTCAATAATAGCTATTCTCTCTTCAATAGGAATATCTATTGTTCC
The DNA here is from genome assembly GCA_023301205.1 of Flavobacteriaceae bacterium. GTDB lineage: Bacteria > Bacteroidota > Bacteroidia > Flavobacteriales > Flavobacteriaceae > Patiriisocius. Next base: position 4,816 of record JALZVC010000244.1, on the reverse strand, counting down.
TGTGCTTACTTCCACAAGACCTACATTAAAGTCATTCATCAATCTCTTGTAATTGTCTAATTTTTTTGCGTAATAAAACTTTTCAAAAAGAGTACCCCCAAAATAAACTCTTATATCGTGAGCTTGATAAAGTTCTATTTTTTCTTTTAATTTTGGAACAACAAGAGCAGTACCAACTCCTAATTTGGCGATATCCATAAGAGAATCGTGATCTGCAAGAATATTTCTTAACTCACCTGTGGTTAGTTTAACATCGTGAAGTGAATTAATACCGTAAGTTCGGTTTTTTGTAGTTCTTGTAGGTAAATCTAAATACTTGTTCATTTATTATTATTTAAATGGTTCAAAAATAGTATCCAATATTATTTTGCACTCAATATTTGTTAGCGTAAATCTTTCCTTATTCTGGCTATAAAAAGAAGGCTATTTTTGAAATAGGCAAATAAAGGCATCGGATCTTTGAAGCTAAAGATGGCAAAGGTAGTTCTTTTAGAAAAAAGTAATTTAAAAAAGTTAGGAATAACGCCTAGCCATCTATCAAGTATGATGTTATAAAATACACCTTCCATCCAAAAGTAGTAATTGGGAACTCCTTTTGTGTTTAATACTTCATTTGATGATGTTTCTGTGAAGTACTTTTGTAAGGGTAGATTGCTGCCGCTTATTGTGGCTACATAACCCCAAGACCAATTTCTTGGATTAAACTCGATAAAATAATATTTACCCTCTGGGCTCTTCTTAAATTCAATCTGAAATATTCCAGTAAATTTAATTTCTTTTAAAAATCTACTGCCAATTGCAACAATTTCTTCATTCTCTATTGATTCTGCTAAAGAAGCAACACCATTGTTTTTAGGTCGTTGTGCTATTTTTCTTCCAGTAAATGGCATAATGAGGTTGCCTTGATGAGCATATCCTCCCAGCGTATATAAATGAGAGTCATCACCAGGAATGTATTCGGACACCATGGCAGCAATGCCTTTATCTATACAAGTTTTACAATGTCTTTTAACTTCAGAAATTTCGGCAGTAATTTTCGTTTTAAAAGGGTTGTTTTTATTGGAATTTGTTGGTTTAATAATATAGTGTTTTGCAGAGAGTTGAAAGTCGTCTAGATCTTCAAGCTTGCTTACAATTTTTGATGCTGGAAAAATTACCGCCGCTTTATTACAAACTGCGACTTGATTGTCTTTATGCAAAAGCCCTAGGTCAACGGGATGTATAGAAATGTTAGATAACATATCTTTCATTTCTATCAAGAGTTTTAGATTGTTGTCATTACAATAATAAGGGATAGCTAGAGCTACTACTTTATCAACACCAATAATTATTTTTTTTAACTCTTCTATTGATTTATAAATAATAGCAACATCTACTTTATTAGAGTAACTTAAAGCAGCTCCTTTTTTGCAAACTACAACTGTGATAATTGAAGGTTGTGTTTTGAGACTTCTTACGATTCCTAAGCCATTAATAAAACCATCAAAAATCAATGATATTTTTTGATTTTCTAGTTTTTCAAAATGTTCATTATATGTGTAAAATAAGGGCATTGGGGCTTATAATTAATTAGCGGCAAAGGTATATTTTTAAATTATAAAATACGATATTTGCGCTTTCTAAAAAATAGAACACTTATATATGGATTCCAAACAAGGGGTTTTTTCAATCTCGTTAGATTTTGAATTACATTGGGGAATTTTTGACAATGTGGGCATTGACGCAAAAAGACCCTATTTTGACGCAACAATAGAAGTGATTCCTGAGATAGTCCAGTTATTTGTAGCTAATAAAATTGAGGCAACTTGGGCTACGGTGGGTATGTTATTTAACAAAGATGTATCGCAATTAAAACAAAATTATCCAGCATCCTTACCCAGCTATACCAATAAAAATCTTTCTGCTTATAACTTCATTACAACCCAATTAAAGGATGGAGATGATTGCTATTACACCGCTCATGACCTTGTAAAACTAATAGATGATGCAGATGGGCAAGAAGTAGGTACGCATACGTATTCTCATTTTTATGCACTTGAAAAAGGACAGACGATAGAACAATTTGAGGCAGATATTAAACAATGTTCAGTACTTGCAAATGAAATAGGGGTAACATTAAAATCTATAGTATTTCCGAGGAATCAAATAAATCAAGAATACTTACCTATATGTGAAAAGTACGGCGTTTTAAGTATTAGAACAAACCCAAAAAAATGGTTCGATTTTAACTCTGGAAATCAATTGTTTAAAAAAATAGTTAGAAGCTTAGATTGTTATTTACCTATTTGCAATACATTGGTGTCGCTTGAACATTTAAATTCTAAGGAGAGTGGATTATTTTTTATTCAATTTAGTCGTCTTTTAAAGCCTGTTTCTGGTATACCATTTGCAAATAAATTTAAAATACATAGAATAAAAGGCGAAATGACAAGAGCTGCAAAACAGGGTTTGTCATACCATCTTTGGTGGCACCCTCATAATTTTGGTGAAAACCCCAATAAGGCAATGATTGAATTACAGAAAATAGTGAAACACTATGTTCATTTAAAAGATACATATGGTATGCAGTGTTTTAATATGGATAATCTGAGAAAAAAACATCAAAATGCAGAATAAAACAAATGAACCTATAATCGTTTTGGGTTTTGGTAGATCTGGAACCACGTGGTTATCAGATATAATCTCAAAAGCACTTGGTGGGCTAATCCTGTTCGAACCTTTTCATCCAGAAGTTTTTGAGGACGCAAAAGCGTGTTGTTATGCCACGGGTAATGAAACTATTTATAAAAAGACTGAGCATCAAATAAACACCACGTTGAGAGGTGAGAACAAGAATAAGTGGTTAATAAGAAATCATTTATCGTCAAAGCTTGATGATGTGAGTGAAGCATTTACAGAAAATGTTTGGGACAATAGCCCGATAATTGGGTATAAGGCTATTAGGCAAAACTTTATGATACCGTGGTTATTAGCTAACGTTTCAGAAAAAATTATTTTTATTCAAAGAGACCTTTTGTCTGTAGTTAGTTCTGTTATTAGGAGAGAGCGTTTTTGGGAAGAATTTGGATTTGATTTTCATGAGCAAAAATTTTTCACTGAAGTTATCGATAGCAATCACTATGATTTTCTAGACACCCATTTACTTAAAACGAGCTATAGTAGTTTAAAAACAGATTACTTAAAAATGGCGTTTTTATGGATTATCACACATCAAGTTGTTGATAGGGTTTCTGCAGATGGTAAGATTTGCAGAGTTGCTTATCAAGATTTATATAATAAACCTTATCAAACTACGCACCAGGTGTTGTCGTTTTTAGGTTTTGAAGAAATTACGTTACATCCGTCATATATATTTACTCCTTCTATGTTAACACTTAGAACTTTTCATAAAGAATCTACTGGAGCAACTATTTCTCCAGAAGTATTTTACAACGATGTATTAACAAAGAGCATGATAGAAGAGATTGAAAGTCTTGAAAAGTACTTAAATAGTATAGTAAGGAAGTAATAGATGGATTCTAAAAATCAAATAACTAGTGCCTTTAGCTGGCAAATTGTTAATATATCTTCTCAGGCTATATTGCAGTTTGCTTTTATAATGTTAAGTGCTCGATTACTTCCTCAAGAAGTTCATGGTGTTTTTGCCATTATCAACGCTTTTATATTTGTTATGTCTATTGCCTCAGAGGGTGGTGTGAGTTCTGCTATTATTCAGCGAAAAGAAATTAACAAAAATCACATTAGTATTTCGTTTTACATTACCATTTTTTTGAGCCTTTTAATGTGTGGTTTGCTTTTAATATTTGCTCAGCCTGTAGCAGATTTTTATGAAGGGAAAATAACAAGTACACAAATTAGAGTAGCCTCACTTATTTTTGTTTTTAAAGCTATTGGTGCTGTCTCAAGAGCATTTTTGGTGAAAAACTTTAAGTTTAAAAAATTGTTTATTGCTAATAATGTTAGTTTCCTTATTGGTAATATTATAGTAATGGTCGTACTATCCTTGTTAGGTTACGGGGTGTATGCATTGATTTTAGGCTTTATTGCCACGCAGTTTGCACAATCTTTACTCTACTTTTATTTTGCTAGACACTCGCTTAAATTTTATTGGTCAAAAGAAGAGTTTAAGCAAATCACATATTTTGGTTCAAGCTTTATTTTATTACGAAATGTTAATTATTTGAGCTCTCAGGCTGATAAATTATTAATTGGTAAATTTTTTAATGTTACGCCATTGTCTATTTTTGAGAAAGGGCAGTATTTGGCAAAGATGCCACCTAAGTATATAGGTAACAGTATAGACTCTGTAATGTTTGCTGCGCTTTCTAAAATGGACGAAAAGCCTAAAAAACGTTTTTTTAATACTATCTTACTGGTAGTCACGCTTCTTTCTGTGTACTTAGCCATAGTCTTTTACTTTAATAGTAAACTTGTTATCACTATCTTGTTAGGGGAGAATTGGTTAAATACAATCCCATATTTAGAGCTATTCTCTTTTTTAATCCCGACTATGCTGCTTGCTAGATTGGGCGATGTGGTTGTTCGTGCAGAAAATAAAATGTTTCAATCATTACCTATTAAGATTGGATTTCTAGTGCTTGTGGTTTTGTCAGTACTTCTCTTTAAACAAGATTCTCTAGTTGAAGTTACCAAATACATTGTGTTATCAAACTGGATACACGCTATCGCAATGCTTATTTTATCCAAATATATTTTAAATCTTAAGTTTTTTACTATCTTAAAATCTTTAATAGCAGGTTTCGGGTTAGCAGCAATATTTATAGTTAAGTATTACTTTATGAGTCAGTTAATATCT
>JALZVC010000243.1 GCA_023301205.1 Flavobacteriaceae bacterium | reverse complement strand
GCCGCTCCAAATAATTCTTTAGCTCTATCTATTGCTATTTGCTCTACTTCATCTACAATTTCGCAACCACCATAGTAACGCTTACCTGGATACCCCTCTGCGTATTTGTTTGTTAAAACAGAACCCGCTGCATCCATTACTTGCTGGCTCACAAAGTTTTCTGAAGCAATTAACTCAAGACCATTTATCTGTCTGTCTTTTTCGGCTTCTATTAGTTCAAAAATTAGTTCGTCTCTTTTCATAGTAGTAGGTGTCTTAAGTGTGAAACTTTGTACGAGCACATAAAATTAATATAATATTCCAATTATTCTTCTGTTTCTGGGTTTTTTCGAAGCAATTCTAGTTACATATTTTGATGTTTTAGACTGCTATTTAAACCTTTATAATTTCCGAAGAAAAAATAACTTTGTCAAAAATAACAAAAGGATTTGTTACCCTTATCTTTAATTATATATTTGATGTGTATTTTACTAACACAAATTAAACAGTATGCCCTTAACTGCAAATAATCCATCGAGAGAATCGTGGATCAACGTACCAGAAAACAATGATTTTCCAATGCAAAACATACCTTTTGGAGTATTTTTAACAAGAGATGACATTATTACAATAGGCACAAGAATAGGTAATACCGCCATAGATCTCGGTGCTTTGCATCAATTAGGATATTTTAAAGGAATAGAATTAACAGATGATATTTTTTTACAAGACACGCTAAACGATTTTATTGCTGATGGTCGTAAAACGTGGCGACTAGTAAGAAATCGAATAAGTGATATCTTTTTAAAAGGGAACCACGAACTTCAAAATAACATAGCACATCGTGATAAAATTCTGTTTAAAATGGAAGAGATAGAAATGCAACTTCCTATAGAGGTGGGTGATTACACAGATTTCTATGCTAGTAAAGAGCACGCCACAAATGTTGGCTCGCTTTTTAGAGATCCAGAAAATGCTTTGTTACCTAACTGGCTTCATATACCAATAGGATACCATGGTCGTAGTAGCTCTATTATTCCATCTGGAACTCCTGTTCACAGACCTGTAGGACAAACAAAGCCAACTTTAGAAGGAGGGAAACCAGGTTTTGGGCCATCTAAGGCCTTAGATTTTGAGTTAGAGATGGCATTTATTACCACAGATGCCAATGATTTAGGTAAACGTGTTAAGCTAGAAGAAGCAGAAGATTATATTTTTGGATTAGTGCAATTTAATGACTGGAGCGCAAGAGATATACAAGCTTGGGAATACGTGCCACTAGGTCCATTTTTAGGAAAGAGTTTTGCATCTACCATTTCCCCTTGGATTGTAACTCTAGATGCACTTGAACCATTTAGAACAGATGGGCCTTTACAAGATCCTGCGCCGCTACCCTACCTTACACAGGGCGGCAGTATGAATTTTGACATCAATCTAGAAGTGGGTATCCAGCCAGAAGGTGGAGAAGAAACTCTGATGGCAAAATCTAACTTTAAATACATGTATTGGTCTATGGCGCAACAACTTACACACCAGACTTTAAATGGTTGCAATGTACGTAGTGGAGATATGATGGGAAGCGGTACTATATCTGGCCCAACAAAAGATAGTTATGGCTCTATGCTAGAACTAACTTGGCGTGGTCAAAATCCAGTTACTTTAAAGGATGGCACAGAACGTAAATTTATCAATGATGGCGACAACGTTAAGATGCGCGCATATTGTGAAAAAGATGGGTTACGCATTGGCTTCGGAAATTGTGATGGCAAGGTACTGCCGGCAGTTCAATAATATTTCTAGCAGTAGCAACAATAGGTGTTTCTGAAATGCTATAAATTTGAAATTTTTTATTAGTCATTTCCAGTTATAACTTCGGAAATTTTAAAAATTTAATATTTCCGAAGTCATAATAACACTAATTTAAAAACTTGAAAATCAAATGATTAAAATATTGGCACAGCCTTTGGATATACTAAAGCGAACCAATACCTATATATTATGAAAAATTTACTTTTTATTTTTAGCGTGGTATTGTTACTTACAAGTTGTAACAGTGCTAAGAGAAACCAAAAATTACTGGCTCAAGGGGATTATGATCAAGCCATAGAACTTGCCCTAAAAAAATTACAACGCGATAAAACTTCGGGTAAAAACGATGTTCGCATAAGCTATCTTGAAGATTCTTTTAAGAAAATGGTAGCCCAAGACAATAGGAGGCTAGCACTTTTAGAAAGCTCATCAACAGTATCTGCCGCAAAAGAAACGTTTTATACCTACCAGAACATGGCTTTTATTCAGGATAAGATTCGTCCTTTATTACCATTAACTTATCAGTCTGGTAAACAAGCTACCTTTAAAATGGTTGATTATAACACTAAAATTAACCAAGCACAAGAGGTTCTCGTTAATGCATTAGCAAGAGAAGCCCAATTATATCTAGATCGAGAGACCAGGGCAGATTATAGAACTGCGTATAACATATACTGTGAACTCGAAGAGTTAAATCCACATTTTAGTAATATTAGGAATTTAAAAGAGGATGCTCATCTTTACGGTACAGACTTTATCTTTGTCACCTTAAATAATACAAGTAATCAAATCATTCCAATACGACTAGAAAGAGAACTGTTAAACTTTGACACCTATGGGCTTGACAATTTCTGGACGCAATATCACAATGAACGTAATCAAGATATTGATTACAATTATGGAATCGCTTTAAATTTTAGGAATATTTCTGTTTCACCTGAGCGTATTCGCGAAACCGAAGAAAGGCGCACAAAACGCATTAAGGATGGTTGGGAATATGTACTGGATGGAAACGGTAATGTAAAGAAAGACAGCCTAGGCAATGATATTAAAAGAGATAAGTTTGTAACGATTTCTGCGCGAGTCACCTTTACTGAACAAACTAAAGCGACTCATGTGGAAGGAGCAGTACTTTACAGAGATATTGTAAATAGAAGAGATATAAATAGCTTTCCTTTAGCTAGTGAATTTATTTATGAAAATATCTTTGCTCGTTTTAGGGGAGATGAACGTGCCTTAACTAAAGAAGATAAAGTATTGCTTAGAAATAAAATTCTACCATTCCCATCAAATGAACAAATGGTCTTTGATGCCGGAGAAGATATAAAGTTTAGGCTAAAAGAGATATTAGACAATAACAGAATCCGCTAATAAAAAAAAGGCTCCTATATTGGAGCCTTTTTTTATATAAAATTTTCTAACTCGTGTGCCTGAATACTATGATGTGAGGCGTGGGCTACTGTATTACCATTTTTAATAACAATAAGTTGTGGGCTTTGGTGCACTACTTGAAATTTAAACCCAACCTCATCACTTATTTGACGGTAATTAAGCAAGTCTAAATAATAAAGTTTCAACTGCTCGTCTTTAAGCGAGTAATTAGACTCAAACTGTCGAAACACCATTCTTGAAATACCACAACGTGTACTATGTTTAAAAATAGCAACAGGGGTCGTTTTAGATTGCTCTCTTATTTCTTCAAGCTGGCTTTTACTTGACAGTACTCTCCACGGCACATCAACAACTTCTTTTTCTTTTTTTGATCTACTAAAAAATCCCATATGGTTAACTAATATTTATTTATAAAGAATAACACCTTAAAAGTAGTAATTATATCTGCAAACTTACAATCATATCCTAAAAGTTTTTAAATCGCTCAAAACAAATTTTATTCAATATACAAGAAACTACAAATCAAGATTGTTGACTTATGGGTTGGATTCAGCGTTTACTAGATTGAGCATTTATTAATCAGTTCAAAAACCTATTGAAAGGGAAAGTAGTGATATAAAAATTAAAGAAAATCTTAGATTAGCGGCTATATTAACCACTTTTTTTTGTTTAAATAATTTGAATAAACAACTTAAACAATGAAAAAAAAAAAATTACCTAACAATAGTCGCCTTAATCACCATAATGAGTTGGCAGGCAAATGCTCAAGGGCCTAAACCAACTGTTTGCAGCGAAAAATTCTATGATACTGGTGAACCAGATAATGACTTTATGAACGATGAAAATCACCAAATTACTATTTCTCCAGATAATCCAGTAGACTTAGTAACTGCATTTTTTGTATTAGTAGATATGACAAATCAAGGGCAAACATATGATATACTTTATGTTAATATAGGTAATGGTGTTTTTGTGCAAATTTCAGAGTTA
>JALZVC010000242.1 GCA_023301205.1 Flavobacteriaceae bacterium | reverse complement strand
CAGGCCAGAGCGAATAAGTTTAACATTGACTGGAGTACTCCGGAAATAGTAAAACCTAAAGAGTTGGGTATTCAAATAATACATAATTTTGATATTGCAATATTACGTAAATACATTGACTGGTCTCCATTTTTTAGAAGTTGGGATCTCCATGGGAAGTATCCGCAGATACTTAAAGATAAGGTGGTTGGGGAGCAGGCAACAGAACTTTTTGAAGACTCAAAAGTGATTCTAGATAAGATTATCAATGAGAAATTATTGACTGCAAAAGCCATTTTTGGACTCTTTGAGGCAAACACAATTAATGACGATGATATTGAAATCAAAACCCTTGTCCGTTCGAGCGCAGTCGAGCATATTTATGGAGAAGATCATTCTGCGATCAACACTCCTAACAGTCACCCTGAGCCTGTCCAAGGGCAAGACGGAAACTATATTTTCAGAACCCTTCGCCAGCAATCTAAAAAAGCAAAGGGAAGACCAAATATCGCACTATCAGATTTTATTGCTCCTAAACAAACTGGAATTCAAGATTATATGGGCTGCTTTTGTGTGTCAACAGGATTTGGAACCAAAGAGTTAGCCGAAAAATACGAAGCAGAGAACGATGACTACAACAGTATAATGGTAAAAGCATTAGCAGATAGATTGGCAGAAGCTTTTGCAGAGTATCTGCATAAAGAAGTGCGAATGCAACATTGGGGCTACGCTGCAAACGAAGATTTGTCAAATGTAGATTTAATAAAGGAAACCTATAAAGGAATTCGCCCAGCGCCAGGATATCCTGCTTGCCCAGATCATTTAGAAAAAGAGACTATATGGGAGTTGTTAAAAGTAAAAGAAAGCATAGGAGTGGAGTTAACTAGTGGATTAGCCATGTGGCCAGCTGCTTCTGTTTCGGGATATTATTTCGGAAATCCAGAGGCACGTTATTTTGGTCTTGGAAAAATAAAAGAAGATCAAGTAAAGGACTTTGCTTCCCGAAAGAATATTTCGGAAGAAAAAGCACTAAAATGGCTCGCGCCTAATATTGCAGATTAAGAGATACGTAATTAACCAAAATTGGAAAAGGGAAAAAGAGAAGTTCCCCTCTCTCTAATGGGAATTTGAAATAAATGGCAGATTTTAATATTTAGGAGAGGGTCAAGTGTGGGGATGGAGAAATTTAAATAAGAAATAATTGTAAAAAATAAAAACTATATTCTGAGCGATTGTATATACTCAGCATAAACTAAACAGAAGAATGAAAGTAACAGATCACATAAAAAATGCGAATGGAAACACACAATTTTCATTTGAAATATTACCACCTTTAAAGGGGCAAAATATCAAACAAATATTTGATCAGATGGATCCGTTGATGGAGTTCAATCCGCCTTTTATTGATGTTACCTATCATAGAGAGGAGTATGTGTATAAAGAGTTGGAGAAAGGACTATTGCAGAAAAAAGTAGTGCGTAAGCGCCCTGGGACTGTAGGTATTTGTGCGGCAATACAAAATAAATACCAAGTAGATGCAATACCACATATTTTGTGCGGAGGCTTTACTAAAGAAGACACGGAGAATTTTTTGATTGACCTTGGTTTTTTGGGTATTGACAATGTGATGGCTTTACGTGGCGATGCGGTAAAAAGTGAAACATATTTTACGCGAGAGAAGCACGGGCATTCATTTGCTAGTGATTTGGTAAAACAAATTGCTGCATTAAATAAAGGAAAATACTTAGATGCGGAGATACTTAATCAAGCCGAAACAGATTTTTGTATTGCCGTAGCAGGGTATCCAGAAAAGCATATGGAGGCGCCAAGCCTAGATAGTGATATTCACTTCTTGAAAAAGAAAATAAAAAATGGCGCTAATTATATCGTCACGCAAATGTTCTTTGACAATGCGAAGTATTTTACTTTTGTAGATAAATGCAGGGTTGCTGGAATTACAGTGCCTATTATTCCTGGCCTCAAGCCGCTTGCTACAAAAAAGCAACTTAATTTAATACCACATCGTTTTAGTCTTGAGATGCCTGACGATTTGATTATGGAGGTTATAAAATGTAAGGACAATAAGGCCGTAAGACAAGTAGGAGTGGAGTGGTGTACACAGCAAAGTAAAGAGTTAATTGCTGCCGGTGTACCTGTATTGCATTATTATTCTATGGGAAAAAGTGATAATATTAAAGCGGTGGCGAGCACATTATTTTAAATAGGTTCTTATTTTTGTACTCCTAATTAATATTTTTTTATGAAAACTAAAACTTCTTTAAATGTTACCCTTGCCCGTAAAAACGATGATTACTTATTTGAGGCATTAGGGAAAACAAAAACACCTGTTTTAATAGATAACACCTCTCAAGACAATGCTAAGGGCGCTAGCCCTATGGAATTGCTTTTAATGGGTGTGGGCGGCTGTAGCGCTATAGATATTATTTACATTCTTAAAAAGCAACGACAAGAAGTGACGAGTTATACGATGGAAATTGAGGGCGAAAGACACGAAGTCAAAGAAGCTAAACCGTTTTCAAGAATGCATGTTTCTATTTTTCTAGAAGGGGATATAGATCCTGCAAAAGCAAAGCGTGCTGGTCAGTTGAGTTTTGAAAAATACTGTTCTGTTTCTATAACAATGGCAAATAGTGTTCCTGTAACGCATAGTATTTTTGTGAATGGGGAAGAGGTGAGTTAGCATCCTGTCACCAAGTTTTGTCATACTGAGCTTGTCGAAGTGCTTACGAGTGTGTCCTGATTATATCATATCATTGCGGGTCTTCGACAGGCTCAGACTGACAAAAGCAGCTTCGCTCTCATTTTCTTTGAGACTTGTTAATAAATCAGTCATTCTCCTCTTTAAAAGTGCATAACTCAGTTAGTATATAACTACAGAAATTTTAAGAGTTTGATTATTTTTATAACTTACAATACATTGTTAAGCTGTGAAGAATGTCATGGCTTTAATTTTGAAAAAGAGATCCACTTTTGTGGAAAGCACATGAGCAAGCCAAAAAAAGTCACTCCTTTAATGAAGCAATACAATGCCATCAAGGTAAAATATCCTGATGCGTTGTTATTATTTAGAGTGGGCGATTTTTATGAAACCTTTGGAGAAGATGCTATCAAAGCTGCTGGGATATTAAACATTACATTAACCGCCAGAAATAATGGTGGAGAAAAAATTGAACTCGCAGGATTTCCACATCATTCTTTAAACACCTATTTACCTAAGCTAGTGATGGCAGGATGTCGTGTTGCTATTTGCGACCAACTGGAAGACCCTAAAATGACAAAAACTATTGTCAAAAGAGGAGTTACAGAATTAGTGACGCCTGGTGTTGCGCTTAATGATGATATACTACAGTCAAAATCTAATAATTTTTTAGCTGCGGTACACTTTGGTTCTCTCGCAGGCGGGAATCTCACCAAAGGCTCAAGAAGTCAAAAAAGTCAGAGAATTGGAGTTTCTTTTTTAGATATCTCAACAGGAGAGTTTTTAACTAGTGAAGGAAATGCAGAATATATTGATAAGCTTCTGCAAAACTTTAATCCTAGTGAAGTGCTTTTTAGTAAACAAAAACGAAAGCTTTTTTCTGACACCTTTGGCGACAATTTTCATGTATTTCATCTGGAAGATTGGGTATTTCAGAAAGACTATGCAGATGAAACTTTAAAGAAGCAATTTGATACAAAAAACCTTAAAGGTTTTGGGATAGATCATCTAGAAAACGGAATTATCGCAAGTGGGGCAGCCCTACATTATCTAGGAGAAACCCAACACAACAGACTACAACACATCACAAAAGTAGCCCGTATTGCAGAAGATGAATACGTGTGGATGGATCGTTTTACGATTAGAAACCTAGAGTTGTATCATAGCAACCAACAGAATGCAGTAACCTTATTAGATGTGATAGATAAGACAATATCGCCTATGGGTGGGCGTATGCTAAAACGCTGGATGGCGCTGCCGCTTAAAAATGTCGAGAAGATAACGCGCCGTAACGAGGTGGTGAGTTATTTGCAAGAAGAATCCCAGGTTTTAGATAAGATTAAAACAAACATAAAACGCATTGGCGATTTAGAGCGATTAATTTCTAAGGTAGCCACGGGGAAGATTAGCCCGAGAGAGGTGATACAGCTTAAAAATTCTTTAGAAGCTGTGGTGCCAGTCAAGAATATTTCCGAAGCTAGTAAAAACGAGTCTTTAAAAATACTGAGCGAACAACTGCAAGAGTGTGAGGTGTTGCGTAATAAAATTAAGGAAACTATTAATGAAGAAGCACCTGTAAACATATTAAAAGGAAATGCGATTGCTTCTGGCTTTCACGAAGAGCTGGATGAATTACGAGCGATTGCTACGGGCGGAAAGGAATATCTAGATCAAATGCTGGTCAGGGAGACAGAGCGAACAGGAATTACCTCTTTAAAAATAGCAAGTAATAATGTGTTTGGCTATTATATAGAAGTACGTAACACGCACAAAGATAAGGTGCCAGAAGATTGGATTAGAAAACAAACGTTAGTAAATGCAGAACGATATATTACAGAAGAACTTAAAGTATACGAGTCTAAAATACTGGGCGCAGAGGAGAAAATTGGTGCTTTAGAGCAAGAGATTTTTGTAAAGTTAGTCCAATGGATGTTACAATATATATCGCCGGTGCAGCAAAACGCAAAGCTCATTGCAGAGATGGATTGTCTGGGCTCTTTTGCCACGCAAGCGGTAGAAGCAAATTACACAAGACCCGTTTTTGACGATACTACAGACCTAGACATTAAAGAGGGGCGTCATCCTGTGATAGAAAAACAATTGCCGCCAGATGCTCCTTTTATAAGTAATGATGTGTGTCTTGATAGAGAGCATCAGCAGATTATTATGATTACAGGGCCTAACATGAGTGGTAAATCTGCAATTTTACGACAAACAGCTTTAATTGTATTGCTAGCACAAATGGGTAGTTTTGTTCCTGCTGGTAGTGTACGAATGGGTGTGGTTGATAAGATTTTTACTCGAGTAGGAGCGAGTGATAATATTAGTATGGGCGAGTCTACTTTTATGGTAGAGATGAATGAGACGGCGAGTATACTTAATAATATAAGTGAGCGCAGTCTCGTGTTACTGGATGAGATAGGTCGTGGTACAAGTACTTATGATGGTATTTCTATTGCATGGGCGATTAGTGAATATTTACACGAGCATCCTAGCCATGCAAAAGTATTGTTTGCAACGCATTATCACGAGATTAATGAAATGACAGAGACCTTTCCAAGGATTAAAAACTATAACGTTTCGGTTAAAGAATTAAAAGATGATGTTTTATTTCTTCGGAAATTAGTACCGGGCGGATCACATCATTCTTTTGGAATTCACGTTGCTAAGATGGCAGGAATGCCGCAAGCGGTTTTGAACCGTGCTAACAAAATTTTAAAACGTTTAGAGAAATCTCACTCTTCCGAAGAGTTGAGTGATCAAATTAAGAAAATATCTGAAGAAGAAATGCAACTTAGTTTCTTTAAGCTAGATGATCCTTTACTAGAAGAGCTGCGCGACGAGATTTCTGGTATTGATATTGATACCCTTACTCCCGTAGAGGCTTTAATGAAGTTAAATGAAATGAAACGTATGTTGCAGAAAAGTGCGACAGTAAAAAAGAGCTGATTTTTTTGAAATCTTACTTACTAAGTTCTGTGTGTTTTGAATTATTTATCTAGAAATATTTTCATAAAAAAATCTCATCATAAAGATGAAGTTTTTTTTACTGAATACGTGTCCCTATAGCTATCGGGATAAACCCATATGAATTTAAATAAAAAAAGCTTCATCTTAAGATGAAGCTTTTGTACTCGAGACGGGACTTGAACCCGTACGGCCATTACTGACCACTGGATTTTAAGTCCAGCGTGTCTACCAATTCCACCACTCGAGCGATTCGGATCCGCTCACTGCGCAGCCATTATTGGTATGTATTATTCGATTTTAAATTCATTAACCGTTTGAGGGTTGCTGAGTGTTTTTTCAACCCAAAGGTTGAAAAATGTATCGAAGCAGAGCGAAAAACGGGATTTGAACCCGCGACCTCCACCTTGGCAAGGTGGCGCTCTACCAGCTGAGCTATTTTCGCGAATTTTTGTTTAAGAACGTTTCTTAATTTCTCAAGAGTTGGCAAATCTAAGACTTTTATGGATATCACAAACGTAAATTTATTTTTATTTTTAATAAAATATTTTTATCATAAAAATATAACGATAGATTTAATTTATTATTATTTAAGCCTTCAGGAGCTCTTAGAAGAGTTATATTTTTTTCTAGTTGCTAGTAGTTAATTTAAATGGAAAGCCTCTTAAATAGCTCTTAAAATAGATATTTTTTTTAAAAGTATTTATAGTAGAATATATATATTCTTTCAGCGAGCTTTTTTTTTTAAAGTGTATTGACTCACACTTCCTTTGAGTTATTTTTTTTATCTACAATTATAACCATCTGAATTCCTTCTTAATTTTCCATAAATCGCAGATTTATTTCCCCCAATTCTTTCTGCATTAGTTGACTTAGACAGCCTTTGTTTATTAAGAATAGAAATTTTTCATCTCTGTGATAAGGTTTAATTTGGCGTATTTTTGTGGTTTTTATCGAAAAATTACATTAGAAAATCCGTTTTATCTTTAGAATATGCTTTTAATCTTGTGT
>JALZVC010000241.1 GCA_023301205.1 Flavobacteriaceae bacterium | reverse complement strand
TCAAATCATACAGGTATTACACCTAAAAAACCAATTATACAGGTAGATTATGATCCAAATGCATTAAGTAAGTTTCATAAAGTAGATGTAGCGCTTTGGGGAGAAATATCTGAAACCTTAACTATTATAGAAGAGCAAACTGAGAATAAACTTAAAACAGTTGATAGACGTCCAGAAATCAAGGAGCGTTGGGCAATTTGGCAGGAAGAAAAAGCAAGCCGATTAAAAGATGAAAGCGATGTTGGATTAAGTTCTATCGCTGTGTTTGAAGCAATGAATAAAGTTGTGCCTGCTAACGCCGTTATTGCTGTAGATGTAGGGAACAATACGTATTCTTTTGGACGCTATTTTGAGCCTAAAAACCAATCTGTTTTAATGTCGGGATACCTAGGTTCTATAGGTTTTGCCTTACCAGCAGCTATGGGAGCTTGGGCAGCACAAGGAAAAGATAGACCAATTTGGTCTGTTTCTGGTGATGGTGGTTTTGGTCAATATTTAGGTGAAATGATGACCTTGGTTAAATACAATATGAACATAAAGCACGTATTGTTAAACAACTCTGAAATAGGAAAAATTTCTAAAGAACAAAAAGCGGCTGAATTAGACGTTTGGAAAACATCTTTACATAATGCAAACTTTTCTGAATATGCTGAAAACTGCGGGGCTTTAGGAATAAGAGTAACAAAAATAGAAGAACTATTACCTGCTTTAGAACAATTAAAAGCACACAATGGCCCAGCATTATTAGAAATAATTACAGATTCAACTTTAATTTAATAAAATATGAAACAGTCAACAATTTTAGAGAAAGCCTTAAATTTAATCGCAGCAGGATTAATGCTATTCTTCTCTATACCTAAATTACTAGGGGTAGATGAGGCGAAAGAAAACTTTAAATTAATGGAATCTTTTGTTCCCATTGATATAAATTTATTTAGAGTATTTACAGGTGTCTTAGAAGTTTCAATCGCACTACTACTAGTAGTATATACGATTAAAAATAAAGCAGCTTTAGGGAAGTTGGGATATTTACTTCTATTTGCTACAATGACCGGTGCATTAGTTATGGAATTCGTTGCAAAACCAGAACCAATGATTGTCATGGCGATTATTGCGATCTTCCTTTCTCTATTATCAATTTATAAGCTTAAGACACTTCTTAAAAAATAATATAAAATTATACTGTTCTAAATAGAATAATTTTAATTTAAAACTTAATAATACATTATGTTACAAAACCTAAAAAACGGGGTTGCTGCTCAAGGATATGATGTTGTGTCATTCTTTAATGGAATCCCTGCACACGGAAATGAAGCATATGCTTCAACTTATAATGACGCTAAGTATTTATTTACTTCGCAAGAAAACAAAGAGGCATTTGATAAATCATCAGAATCTTATGTACCACAATATGGTGGGTACTGTGCTATTGCAATGTCTGAAGGCAAGGAGTTAATTCCTAATCCTAAAAGTTGGGAAGTTCGAGATGGAAAACTATATTTTTTCACTAAAATGCTTTTCGGTATTATTGACGCTAAAAAGCAATGGACTAAAAAACCAGAAAAATTAAAAGGTTTGGCAGATACTGCTTGGGCTAGCATGAATGCTTAATGGCGTAGTGAGATTTTAATAAAGAATCCCTTAGCGCCACATAAATAATATAGAGAAAAGATTGAAGTCGTATCTAAAATTTAAGTAAATACGATAGACTATCTTTCTCGTTTATACTGCCCTGGTGTCACAGCGCCTTGTTTATTATTTGCAGAAAATGTGGAAGAAGCATATAACCTAACCATTAAAGGGAATACGATTGCTGTGGTTTCTTATGGGACAGCTAAAAAAATAAATAAACACAAATAGCTTCAGAGTTTGCGGAAGCTGTAAAAAAAAAGCATAAAGGAGTTATGATTAATACTATCAAAAACATAGGGTGTTTATTACTATTGTTTGTTGCTACAAGCATTAGCGCACAGGATTTATCTACGTTATTTGAACAACTTGATCCCTCAGTTGTTACTATAGAGGTCTTAGAGTATACAGTAAAAGATCAACAAGTAACAAGTTCTGGTGGCTTAGGATCAGGTGTTATAATCAATAAAGAAGGATTTATTATTACAGCAGCCCACGTCGTTGAATCTGCAAATGAAATATCTGTTAAGCTTCAAAACGGTACTACATTGCCTGCAGATGTAATATCAAGCTCGACTGCAGCAGATGTGGCATTGCTTAAATTAAGGACAGTACCACCAAGTCTAAAACCTGCAATAGTAGGAAATTCTAGTACTTCAAAAATTGGAGAACAAATACTCATTATTGGGGCTCCTCGTGGTCTTGAACATTCTTTATCTGTTGGATATATAAGCCGCAAGATGAATAAGAATATGATATCTAATGGCGGGATGGCAGGCTTTATACAAACAGATGCTTCTATAAATCAAGGGAATTCTGGAGGGCCTATGTTTAATATGAAAGGTGAGGTTATCGGTATTGTAAGCTTTATATTAACAAATAGTGGAGGATTTGAAGGCTTAGGATTTGCTGTTGACATTGATACGGCAAAAAAAGTACTGTTTGATGTAAATAGTTTTTGGACAGGTTTTGATGGTCTTTTTTTAAGTGAAGGATTAGCAGGAGTTTTTAATACACCACAAAAATCTGGAGTTTTAATACAACGGGTGACTCCTAACTCTTTTGCAGATAAAATAGGATTAAAAGCTGGAACTTTACAAGCTGAAATATTAGGGCAAAACATTTGGCTAGGGGGAGATATAATATTAAGTATTCAAGGTCACAGTTGCGATGAACCTCACGACTTAGGCAGTATTAAAAAACAAATTGAAAGCCTCACAGTTGGTGATCAAGTTCTTATTGAAGTTTTGAGAAAAGGAAAGGTGATAACTCTTGAAGCTAACTTTTCAAAATAAATGGAATTTCAATCAATAATTTATAGGACAACAGTGAATAAATATAAGTATTTGATTGCTCTTATTGCTGCTTTTAATTTTTTATTGACACCAATTCATATCGCTCTTAGTGGTTTTAATCCAGCTTATGTTGTAGTTGTTAATTATACTATAATTATCTTGAGTAGCGCATTAATAGCTTCAAGAAAAAGAGATAAGTTTATTACCTGTTTAATAGGCTTGTTAACGTTGCTTGCTATTTGGCTAGAATTTTCTTATGATAATTCTAATTTAATCGTAATTAATAGGTTGGTGTTTTCTTTCTTATTGTTTGGTGGGTTTTTCACTATGCTTATTAGACAGCTGTTAATAATAAAAATAATTAACCTCCAGTTTATATTAGGACCATTATTGGGGTTCCTTTATTTAGGTATTATTGGAGGTATTCTTTTTGAAGCTATTCATTTAATGGATGCTAACTCGTTGCACTTAACTGAGGGTTATTCTGGATATAGCTTTTATTATTTCAGCTTTATTAGCATTACCACTGTTGGTTATGGAGATATCACTCCGCTAACAGCTTCAGCTCAATCGCTTACGCTGGTTTTAAATGTAATTGGCCAATTTTACCTTGCTATTGTTATCGGTGTTTTTGTAGGGAAATATATTAATACAAAATAAAATTAAAATGTTCGAATCTTTCAGTGTCATATTTACTATTGCTACTCTTTTTAATTATATTAATTACAAGTGGTTAAAATTGCCTACTACTATTGGTTTAATGATTTTAAGTATAAT
>JALZVC010000240.1 GCA_023301205.1 Flavobacteriaceae bacterium | reverse complement strand
GAAAGTAGCTGCTTGTTTTCCATAGAAACAAAGTCCACGAGATCTGAAGAGAGTTGAGGTGGTTCAGATTGCAGTTGTAGATAGTTTTCTTCTGAAATGATAAGGTGTTGTTTATTGTCTATCCAGCCTTCATACTTGTCAAAGGCTAAACGAATTTTACTCCACTTTTTACGTTGTTCAATGATTTTAAAAGACTCTCCATAGAGCGCCTGTGAGACCATTTCACTAGTATCTAAAGCTTCTAGACGAAGCGGCACAATGCCAAGGTTACATACACCGTATTTCATTTGAGAAAGAGAAAATTAGGCTAATTCTAGAACTACTGCCGAAGCACCACCACCACCATTACAAATAGCTGCTGCTCCTAGTTTTCCTCCGTTTTGTTTTAATACATTGATAAGTGTAATCATAATACGTACACCACTGCACCCTAGTGGATGACCTAATGATACTGCACCACCATTCACATTTACTTTAGTAGGGTCTAGGTCAAGAATTTTCATGTTTGCTAAACCAACAACTGCAAACGCCTCGTTTAATTCAAAATAATCTACCTCGCTTTGCGATACACCTGCTTTTGCTAATGCCTTTGGCAAAGCTTTACTTGGTGCAGTTGTAAACCATTCTGGTTCGTGAGCAGCATCTGCATATGCTTTAATAGTAGCTAGAGGTTTTAACTTTAATTCTTTTGCCTTGTCAGCACTCATTAACACCATGGCACCAGCACCATCATTTATTGTAGATGCGTTAGCAGCAGTTACAGTGCCATCTTTAGAAAAGGCAGCTCGTAAAGCTGGTATTTTTTCCATTTTTACATTCTTGTACTCTTCATCTTCAGAGACTATGATAGCATCTCCGCGTCTTTGTGGTACTTCTACAGATACAATTTCATCTTTAAACTTACCATCCTCCCAAGCTTTTGTAGCGCGTTTATAAGACTCGATAGCAAATGCATCTTGATCTTCTCTACTGAAATTATATTCACTTGCACATGCGTCTGCACAAACACCCATAGCATTATTGTCATAAGCGTCTACAAGGCCATCTCTTTGCATTCCATCAATCATTGTAGTTGGGCCAAATTTTTGCCCATTACGTAAATACATATAGTGCGGAATCATACTCATATTCTCCATCCCACCAGCAACAATAATATCTGCGTCACCTAGTGCGATACTTTGAGCTGCTTGCATCACAGTTTTCATGCCAGAGGCACATACTTTGTTAACAGTTGTGCAAGGTACAGTGTCAGGAATGCCTGCGCCAAGCGCGGCTTGACGTGCAGGAGCTTGACCTGCTCCAGCTTGAACTACATTACCCATTATTACTTCTTGAACAAGTGATGGGTCTAGGTTTATTTTGTCTAAAGCTCCTTTAATTGCGGTGCTTCCTAGTACTGTTGCGGGTAAAGTTGAAAGGCTGCCCATGAAACTACCAATTGGTGTTCTAATTGCTGAAACGATAACTACTTCTTTATTCATATTGGAGGAGGTATAAAATATTTAATATTTTGGCACAAAAAAGAGAAATTAATATCTCTAGAAATCTTAGGACAAATTTACATATTTAATCTTATAATTTCAATCAATACACGTCTCACTTTGGGATTAATGCAAGCGAAGTGCTACCTTTACCATAGCGAAATCGCTTATGAAAAAAATATTTGTCTTTTTAACAGAAAATCAATCACGTATTTACAGGGCTTTCCTTTTTGTAATGTCTACTGTGTTGGTCATATACATGTTGCCGAAAGGGGGGCAATTTAAATATGATTATCAGAAAGGAAAACCTTGGCAATATGAAAATTTATATGCTCCTTTTAGTTTTACTATAAAGAAAAATAAAGAAACTTTAGTAAAAGAAGAAAACGGTATAAGGGAGACCTCTGTGCCTTATTTTGATGTAGATGAAAAAGTGAAATCGGGAGCTATTACTGAGTTTAATAGCCTTCTGGATCAAATCTATAATGATAGTTTATTTGATGCGTCTAAAGAGCAAACACAACGCATTGCAAATCAAATATTTGATGATGTTTACAAGACAGGGGTTATTGAAAATAGCTATAGCTATGAACCTGATCGCCTCATTTATGTAAGGAATGATCGTGAGTTTAGTGAGGCAAACTACAATCAACTATTTAAGGTTAAAGACATATCAGGTAAAGTAAAATCTTCATTACCAGAAGAGGTTTATTATGATGTGGGTGAATTACTTACCAAATTATTAGGAAGATCAGTAAAAGCCAACACGATTCTTGACTCAAAATTTACGGAAGAAACCATTGCTTCAGATATAGCTAATATCAACCCTAATCGCGGTATTATTGAGAAAGGGGGTAGAATTATTGCAAAGGGGGAAGTGGTTGAGGGAGAGAAATTTCAAATACTTAATTCTTTAAAAAAAGAATTTCAATCTCAGATCTGGAATCAATCCAATTATTATTGGCTTATAGTTGGTTATTCAATGCTTGTTTCATTAGTGTTTTTAATGCTATTTTTATTTTTAAGAAAGTACAGACCTGATATTTACGCCAATAATACCAAAGTAACCTTTATATTTTTTAATGTTATACTCATGGTCATTCTTACGACGGTTGTCGTAGTGAAGATTGGTGCGCTTTATGTTTATGTAGTTCCATTGTGTATTTTACCTTTGATCTTAAAAGCATTTTTTGATCCTAGATTAGGCTTATTTGTTCACGTACTAACTATATTATTATTAGGCTTTGTTGTTCCTAATAGTTTTGAGTTTATGTTTTTGCAAATCATTGCAGGAGTGGTAACAATACTAACAGTTTCTGAATTATATAGGCGTGCTAATTTGTTTATTTCGGTAGGGCAAATTACATTGGTATACATTGTTGGATATTTTGCATTTTACATTATTCATGAAGGTAATATAGAAGGAATAGAATGGATCACATTTGGTTATTTTATTCTCTGTGGTCTCGCAACGTTATTTGCGCACCCATTAATCTATTTTTATGAGCGTATTTTCGGATTGGTTTCAGATGTTTCTTTGTTAGAATTAAGCGACACGAATAGTAAATTACTAAAGGAGCTTTCTAATAAAGCACCTGGAACATTTCATCATTCTTTAAACGTGGCAAATCTAGCTGAGGCTGCTGCTAATGAAATAGGAGCAAATGCAATGCTTATAAGAGTAGGTGCATTGTATCACGATATAGGAAAGATGTCTAATCCTACTTTGTTTACAGAAAACCAGGTGAATTCTGTAAACGCCTTAAATGAAATAGAGCCTAAAGAAAGCGCTTCCATTATTATTGGTCACGTAATAAATGGAATTGAAATTGCCCGTAAAAATAAACTGCCAGACCGTGTGATAGATTTTATTAGAACCCATCACGGAACAAGTCTTGTGTATTATTTTTATAAGAAAGAGTTAGAGTTAAAGGGAGAGGCTAATGAAGCCGATTTTAGATACCCTGGCCCAACACCTTTTAGTAAAGAAACTGCCATATTGATGATGGCAGATAGCGTAGAGGCTGCTAGTAAGAGTTTAAAAGAACCTACATCGAGCAAGATTGATACTTTTGTAGAGAAAATAATTGATACGCAGTTAGCGCAAGGACAATTTTTAAATGCCAACATTACACTTAAAGAAATTCAATTAATCAAGAAAGTGCTTAAAAAGAAACTCAATAACATCTATCATTTAAGAGTAGAGTATCCTGAATAATAGCGTCTTATAACTTAACCAATAAAAAAGCGGTTTTTTGTTTGTAATTATATAAACGAAATACTACATTTGCACCCGCAATTTTATTGTAAGTTCTTTAAAATAAGGAGAGGTGCCAGAGTGGTAATGGAGCAGATTGCTAATCTGTCGACGGGTAACTGTCGCCAGGGTTCGAGTCCCTGTCTCTCCGCAAGTAATATATAAGCAAATTAAAAAGATCGCGGGGTGTAGCGTAGCCCGGTTATCGCGCCACGTTTGGGACGTGGAGGCCGCAGGTTCGAATCCTGCCACCCCGACTTTTTTAATAGCTTAATGGTATTTCAAGTACGCCTTGAGATAAAGAACCATTCGGGGTGTAGCGTAGCCCGGTTATCGCGCCACGTTTGGGACGTGGAGGCCGCAGGTTCGAATCCTGCCACCCCGACTATATTATTACTTAAATCTTTATTAC
>JALZVC010000239.1 GCA_023301205.1 Flavobacteriaceae bacterium | reverse complement strand
CGTGAGTATGAGTTTAAAAATAATTAATCTATTTGCCAAGTTTAACAGAATGGCACTTATTATTTCTACTACGGAAATATGCTTTTCATTTGCATTAAGCATAACATTTCTTAGCTATCTATAGGGTTACTTGCTTATTGAGCCCAAGTGCTACAAAACGAATACTAAACCAACGGCAACGAATACTAAAACGCGTTCTAAGGAGAGCTTCTTCTAATCTATCTTTAAACGATTAATAATCAATATTTCTAATCGTATTGAAATATAGAATCTCTATTTTTAATACCCGCAAAACCATCACCTATGAAACGTTTTTTCTATGTATCATTTCTTGCCATTATTATTTGCTTTTCATCTTGTGATAAAAAGAGTGACGTCACAAATACAGATAATCTATTCAAGTATAAAGAATATATTAGTTACAACACCTACGGTAATAAAAGCATCGCGGCTCCTATTAAAATAGAACTTGCGCAAACTCTAGATCAGTTTGAGCTCACGCAAGAGCTACCATCAGAATATCTTAAAATCTCACCAAAAGTAAAAGGAAAACTAATTATAGAAAATGGAAGAATACTTCTTTTCCAGCCAGATGAGTTGTTGACGCCAAATACTGAATTTACGATTACTTTAAAACTAGAAGCGCTTTATGAGGATTTAGAAAAAGAGTTTAAAGAATACACATTTTCTTTTAAAACTATTAAACCTAATTTTAAGCTTAAGTTAGCCAATTTACAATCCTATAGTAAAGAATGGCAATACGTAACTGGAACTATAGAAACATCAGATATCGTAGCTCTTGACAAGGTGAAACAATTTGTAACTGCTCAACAAATTGATAATACATTAAAAATTAAATGGCCTACAGAAACCGAAAGCAGCACTTTTTTCGAGTTTACAATTGACAGTATTCAACGTAAGGTTGATGATTCTAAAATAGCTATTGCGTGGAATGGGAAGTCCATCAATTCAGATTATAGCGGCAAAAACACCTTTGATGTCCCTGGCCAAAATAACTTTAAAGTTATTGAAGCCAAAAGTAACGTCACTACTCAGTCTTCATTAGCGCTGAATTTCTCTGATCCGCTTGAAGAAAATCAAAATTTTTCTGGTTTAGTGAGTCTAGAACAAAGTGAGCGTCTTAGATTTGAAGTGGACGGAAATGTGTTAAACATTTATCCTGCAAACCGAATTATTGGTAACGTTAGAGTGACTGTTTTTAGTGGCATTAAAAACACTTCTGGATTTAAACTTAAAAATGAATTTTCAGAACTCATTTCTTTTGAGCAATTAAAGCCTGCTTTAAAACAGATCACTACAGATGGTGTTCTACCCAATGCAACTACAACTCCTATCTATTTTGAAGCCGTTAATATTTCCGCAGTAGATGTGCGTGTTATTAAAATATTTGAAGATAATATGCTTCAATATTTGCAAACCAACAATCTTGGTGACGCTGGAAATAATATAAGACGTGTTGGTCGTAGGGTTGCTAAAAAGACGATACAGCTGCAAGACAAAGAAATAGGAAGCAACGGATTATGGAAATCTTACGGAATCAATATTTCAGAATATTTTAAAGCAGATCCGGGTGCATTATACCGTGTAGAGCTCAGCTTTAAAAAAGAATATGCTATGTATGACTGTTCTGTAGCTGCCCCTATTCAAGAAAATGACGATGAAGATTATTATTATGACGACTATTATGATGAAGATTATAGCGGGAGCTATGCAGATGCTGGCAGTGCAGATGAAGACGAAAGAGAAGAACTTTATTGGGATAATGAACTTTACAATTATCGCAATAACACCTATAACTGGAGAGAACGAGAAAACCCATGTCATGAAGCTTATTACAATCAAAATAAAGAAATAAGCACTACGCTTTTAGGTAGCGATTTAGGTTTTATTGTAAAAAAGGGAAGTAATAAATCATACCATTTTGCTACCACAAATTTAATTAGTGCGGCACCAGAAGGAAACGTATTAATTCATCTTTTCAATTATCAGCAACAGCTCATTGGCACTGCAACTACAGACAATAATGGCCTTGCACTTTTTGATTCTGAAAAGTCATTTACATTTGCGGTCGCTCAAAAAGGAAACAATTATGCGTATGCTAAACTAGAAGATGGTAATGCTTTATCGTTAAGTAAATTTGATGTTTCTGGTAAGACGTTGCAAAAAGGATTGAAAGGTTTTTTATATACCGAAAGAGGAGTGTATAGACCCGGAGATGATATCCATTTGACATTTGTTTTGAATGATAAAACGAACCCCTTACCTAAAGACCATCCCTTAAAACTAGAAGTAACAGATGCCCAGGGAAAACTAGTACAACGAACTGTTCTAAAAAATAACAGTCAAACTAAAGAAGCAAATGGTTTTTACTATTTTCCTATAGAAACAGAAGCCGCTGCTCCTACGGGCAACTGGAATGCGACCATAAGCGTAGGTGGAGCGAGTTTTTCTAAAAACATAAAAATAGCAACCATAAAACCTAATCGTCTTAAGTTAAAACTTGATTTTGATGATGAAATACTAGACGCTAGCAAACCTGTTAAGGGTACTGCACAAGCACTATGGCTGCATGGTGCGCCTGCTCGTAATCTTAAAATAGAAATGAATGCCACCTTACGGTCATCTTATGCAAGCTTTAAAGACTTTACAAACTATAATTTTAATGACCCTGTCAGAACATTTAATGAAGTTGAGATCCCGGTTTTAGATTCAGAATTGACTAACGAAGGAACGACACAGTTTAGCAAGAAATTTGAGATAAGTGACAAGGCACCAGGAATGTTAACGGCTACATTCTTGACTAAAGTTTTTGAAGGAGGAGGTGATTTTTCTATAGATGTGTTCACCAAAAAGCTAGCTCGTTATTCTCATTTTGTAGGCTTAAAATCTCCTAAACCTCACGGCTACGGTTCTTATTTTACAGATGAAAACACCGTTTTTGATGTTGCCACTGTTGACGCTCAAGGAAAAGCAAGCGGCAATAGAGAAGTAGAAATAAAAGTATTTAAAATAGAATGGCGCTGGTGGTGGAATCGTGGCAACGATAACTTATCTCGTTATGAAAATGCAAGAGTACACACCCCTGTTAAAGATTTTACAGTCAAGACTATAAGTAACGGAAAAACGAATTTCACTTTAAATATCCCTGAAAAGGATGGTGGACGTTATTTAATAAGAGTAATCGATAAAGCTTCTGGTCACGCAACAGGACGTATTACTTATTTCTACAGAAACTGGTCTAACCGTCCAGCAAGTACAGATGCAGAAAGTGCAAAGATGTTGGTGTTCTCTGCAGATAAAGAAACCTATGATGTAGGTGAGAAAGCCAAGATTAGTTTCCCCTCTGGAAGTGAAGGCCATGCCTTAATTAGTGTTGAAAACGGTACCGAAGTATTGTCAACTCAATGGGTAAAAACCAATAAAGGAGAAACACAAGTAGAAATTCCAATGACTAAAGAGATGACACCTAATATTTTTGTCAATATTTCTTTATTACAACCCTACGAGCAAACTAAAAATGATTTACCCATACGTCTGTATGGTGTGATCCCGATTCTTGTAGAGGATCCATCAACTATTTTAAAACCGCAGCTAAAAATGCCTGCAGTTTTAAAACCTGAGGAGAAGTTTACAATAAACGTATCTGAAGAAAACAACAAACCTATGACATACACCATTGCGGTAGTTGATGAAGGGTTATTAGATCTTACACGTTTTAAAACCCCAGAAATTCACGATGCCTTTTTCACTCGTGAGGCACTTGGCGTAAAAACCTTCGACATTTTTGATGATGTCATAGGCGCCTATTCTGGAAGCATTGAAAATATCTTTGCTATAGGTGGTGGCGATGAAGCAGCAGGAGCAAAAAACCGCAAAGCAGACCGTTTTAAGCCTGTGGTTAAATATATAGGTCCCTTTCAATTAAAAGCTGGTGAGAATGCTTCACACCATATCACCATGCCTAATTATATTGGGTCTGTAAAAACAATGCTTATTGCTGGAGACAATACTAAAAATGCCTACGGAAATACCGACAACGTCACCCCAGTACGCAAACCGCTAATGGTGCTAGCATCCTTACCGCGGAAGTTATCTCCTGGCGAAACAGTAACCCTTCCCGTCACTGTATTTGCAATGGAAAAGAAAGTAAAAAACGCTAAAATAACCGTAAACGTTGGTGATGCATTACAGCCTATTGGCGGCACTTCAAAAAGTATTTCTTTTTCTGAACCAGGAGAACAAATTGTTAATTTTCAGTTTAAAGTACTGCCTGCGACAAAATTTCAAACTATAGAGGTGTTAGCTTCTGGAAGTGGAGAGACGGCAAGTTACAAGTTAGAGATTGATGTAGAGAACCCAAATCCTATTTCTCAAAAAACTACCCAATTTGTAGTATCAGAGAAAGGTAATCAAGAAATATCATTTGAAACGTATGGCATGGCCGGAACAAATGAAGCGATATTAGAATTTTCTACACTTCCACCTATGGACTTTAGTAAGCGATTAGGATATTTAATACGCTATCCTCATGGATGCATTGAGCAAACAACGTCTGGAGCATTTCCGCAGTTATACTTAAACGATATTTTTGACATCACATTCGACAAGAAGAAAGAAGTAGAAGAAAATATGAAGGCTGCCATTAAAAGATTAGGAAATTTTCAAACTGTAGGCGGCGGTTTAAGCTATTGGCCAGGTGAACGAGACGCTGATGAATGGGGAACCAATTATGCGGGACATTTTATGCTAGAGGCAAAACAGAAAGGATATTCATTACCTATTACTTTTATGAGTGGTTGGTTAAAGTTTCAGAGGAAAGAAGCGAAGCAATGGCGTCATAATGGAACGTCTTACAATTCTAGTTTAACCCAAGCATATAGATTGTACACGCTAGCCTTAGCTGGGCAACCAGAATTAGCCGCCATGAACCGTTTAAGAGAGTCTAACAAGTTAAGCAACGATGGAAAATGGAGACTAGCTGCTGCCTATGCATTGGCCGGAAAGAAAAGTGTCGCTGAAGAAATTGCAAAAACAGCGAATATAAATTTCATCCCAAAGAAATATGATTATCACACCTATGGCTCGCCATTTAGAAACAAAGCGATGGCTTTAGAAACGATGGTGGCCATTGGAGATCCTAAGCAAAGAGAGCTTGCAATCTCTGTGGCAAAAGAACTTTCTTCTCAAAATTGGTATAGCACACAAGAGACAGCTTACGGACTACTAGCTATGGGTAAAATGGTTCAGGAAAATGGAGGGAAATCTTTGGATGTGTCTTTTACCAATAATGGAAAAACAACTTCGGTTACTACAAACAGGGCATTATCTCAAAGAGAAACACCTGCTAAGATGGGAAGTAATATCGTGACGATTACGAACAAAAAAGGGAATGTTGTTTATGTGACCCTATCTCAAAAAGGGAAGTTCCCATTAGGCCAAGAGACAACAGAAAGTCGTAACCTTACGCTAAAAACAAAGTACTTAGATGGAAATGGCAAAAAACTTGACATATCACAACTAAAGCAAGGAACAGAGATAACCGCAATAGTTACGGTAACAAATACATCAAACGATTATGTAGATAACATAGCGCTGTCTCAAATTTTTCCAAGCGGATGGGAAGTAGTAAATACAAGTTTTACAGAATTAGGTGGTGGTGCTAGTGGCATAGCTCGCTATACAGATATTAGAGACGACAGGGTTAATTTTTACTTTGATCTAGGTGGTAAAGATGCTAAGGCCTTTACCGTAAAATTAAATGCATCTTATTTAGGCGCTTATTATTTACCTGGCGCACAGACTGAGGCTATGTATGACAACAATTATTACGCACGACAAAAAGGACAGTGGGTGAGTGTTGAGAAATAGTTTTTTACTATGTCACACTGAGTACAGTCGAAAATCTGGGAATTTTAAAGATCTTCGACTGCGCTCAGACTGACATTATTATTGTCTTTTACTAAGTTTATGAAATTTTCAGAAAGCGCTATTAAATCAATTTTATTTAAACACAAAATCAAATTAAGTTTTGTGTGTCTCACCTTTGTATTGTGGCTTTTTTGCTTACCAAAACCGCTATTTACAGACCCTTCATCTACCGTGGTTAAAAGTAGAGAAGGCGTTATGATGGGGGCGAGAATTGCTGGTGATGGGCAATGGCGCTTTCCAGAAATGGATTCGGTGCCGTTGCGTTTTGAGCAATGTATACTTCATTTTGAGGATGAATATTTCTATTCGCATCCAGGTTTTAATCCAGTTGCGATGAGCAAAGCCTTGTATCAAAACCTTACTACAGATAAGCGTCGTGGCGGTAGCACCCTAACCCAACAAGTGATACGGCTTTCTCGTAAAAACAAGGAACGCTCTTATTATGAAAAACTAATTGAGGTATTTATGGCCACGAGACTAGAGGCTGGTCATTCGAAGAAGGAAGTGTTGAATTATTATGCAAGCTATGCCCCTTTTGGCGGTAACGTGGTGGGGCTTGAGACCGCTTCTTGGCGTTACTTCGGGATTCCTTCAAGTGAATTAAGCTGGGGGCAATCTGCTTCTTTAGCGGTTTTACCTAATGCCCCTTCATTAATTTTTCCAGGTAAAAACGAAGCTATATTAAAAAAGAAAAGAGATCGGTTGCTAGAGAAGCTATTTCAGAAAAACATCATAGATCAAACTACCTATGAGCTTGCTGTTGACGAAGCGCTACCAAGCAAACCGGTTCCACTTCCTCAAACTGCTCCACATTTTACAGAGCGGGTACGCGGGGCATTTCCGCAGCAACAAATTACGACAACCATTAACATTCAACTACAGAAAAATATAAACGCTATTGTAAAAGATCATCATTTACTACTAAAGCAAAACGAAATCAACAATCTTGCAGTGTTGCTTCTCGATGTGAACACAAAAGAGGTTTTGGCTTACGTAGGTAATACACCAACAACGAGAGAAAATAATAATTATGTAGATATTATCACAAAATCGAGAAGTACGGGAAGTGTTTTAAAACCTTTTTTATATGCGTCTGTTTTACATAGTGGCGAGTTGTTACCCAATGCGCTAGTTGCAGATGTCCCAACCGTTATTAACGGCTATAGCCCACAAAATTTCGATACACAATTTAATGGCGCTATTCCTGCCAGTACTGCCTTATCTCGGTCTTTAAATATCCCAGCGGTGCGGATGCTAAGAGCTTATGGGTTGCCTAAATTTTACAATAAATTACAAGACCTAAATTTTAAAACAATTGCTAAACCACCTGGTTATTATGGTCTTTCATTGGTGTTGGGAGGCGCAGAAAGTTCTTTATGGGAAGTCACAAACGCATATGCTGGGATGGCGTCCACCCTCAATTTTTTTAATGCTTCTTCTAGTGAATATAGACCCAATGAGTTTGCGACACCCACTTTTATTAAAGGTGAAATAGTAGACTTCGGAAATAAGCAATACGATCCTCCTATATTTAATGCAGGTGCGATTTACCACACATTTAATTCGCTCCAAAAAGTAAATAGGCCTCAAGGTGAAGAAAACTGGAATTTCTTTAGCAACTCACAACCTATTGCTTGGAAAACAGGCACGAGTTTTGGTTTTAAAGATGCTTGGGCCGTTGGGGTAACAACTAAATACGCCATTGGTGTTTGGGTGGGCAACGCAGATGGAGAAGGCAGACCTGGATTAACGGGGATCCAAGCAGCTGCTCCAGTATTGTTTGACGTGTTAGATATACTACCACAAAATGAATGGTTTGAAACACCTTTTGGCGAATTAATACAAGCTGAAATATGCGCTAAAAGTGGCTACCTTAAAGGTGTCTATTGTGAAGAAACCTTAGCAGAGTGGATCCCAAAAGAAGGAATACGAAGTGCCTCTTGCCCCTTTCATAAACAGGTCTTTTTAAATGAAAAAGAATCCCTACAAGTAAATTCTTCTTGTTATTCCTTGTTAGAAATGAAGCAAAAAAACTGGTTCGTTTTACCTCCCATTTTAGAATATTATTACGCACCACTCCATCCAGAATATAAGGTCTTACCCGCATATAAATCTGATTGTCTTCAAGCAGGAGAATCTAAAATGGAGTTTATATTTCCGAAGAAAAATGAAAAAATTATACTGCCTAAAAACTTTGACGAAACCATAAACGAAGTCATATTTACGCTCGCACATCGCGACCCCGAGACTAAGGTATTTTGGTATTTTGATGACCAATTCATAGGAGAAACGCAAACTTTTCACGAATTAGCTTTAGCCCCCAAGCCAGGGAGATTTTTATTGTTAGCGGTAGATGAGGAAGGAAATGAGGTGAAACAGTGGGTCGAAATCAATAGATTGTCAGAGTAAACTTAGCCATAAGAACGCAACGAAATTAGATTTACCGTATCTGTTTATTAAACCAAC
>JALZVC010000238.1 GCA_023301205.1 Flavobacteriaceae bacterium | reverse complement strand
AAATATTAGTCCAATTCCCCAACCAAAAGTCGCCCATAAAAACCAAGGACTTCTAAAACCATTTACATAATAGTTAAGCCCAGCTAACAGCGAAATAAAAACTACATAGCTCATTAAGCTCGTGTAAAATTTCTTCATTTCTTTTACCTTGTCCTTTGCTTTATAATATGCGTCGTCTTTTTTTATAGGTTCCATAATAGTAGTTTTTATTAGTTTATACCCTAAAGATACCGAGTTGTTGTGTGTTTTAAAATTACTTTATACCCAATGGTAGATTTAGTACGACCAACTATCAATCTTCTTTATCTAACATTTCTCTAATCTTGCGATCTTCCCAGTCTTTGCCAAAAAATGGGTTCCAGTTATACGTTTCTGCCGCATGACCTGCTACCCCAAAGCCCCAACCCAAAATAGGAAATAACGCCCAAGGGAAACCTGTATTAGACTGAAAGTTTAACCATATAAATATGGGAACAAAAATGAGGTAGATGGCTAAATGGGCATAAAATCCTTTTAATTTATGCACTTGATCTTTGGCGTTCTCGTAACGCTTGTCACTTATATAGGTGTCTTGCGTTTTCATAATTTTTATATCTTTTGTAATAATTGGTATCGAAATCTCAAATGAATCATCTGTATGTTCAATACGTAACATTTCCGAAGTTAAAAGCGCATACCGCTGTTTTATATTCTTTAAGCCCACACCACTGCGTTCTTTTAAAGTTTGTTTAGCTTGTACGTTATTAGTAACCGTTAGCGCTCCCAGACTTTCTGTAATCGTTATGTATAATTTTTTTGAAGGCGTAACTTGGTTGTGCTTAACTGCGTTTTCTAATAGTAATTGCAGCGATAATGGTACTACTTTACCTTCTGGGTTTTGCAATTGTTCCGGAATTGTAAAAACAATACTGTCTTCAAATCGCATTTTTAATAATGACATATAAAGCGACGCAAACTTGAGTTCCTCCTCTATGGTGATTAGTTCTTTATTTTTTTGTTCTAAAACATATCTGTACACTTTAGATAAAGCCGTTGTAAATCGTGTGGCAGCTTCAGGGTTTTCTTCTATTAAGCTGGTTAGTACATTTAGACTGTTAAATAAAAAATGCGGATCGAGCTGGTTCTTTAGCGCGTCAAATTGTGCAGCCGCTGCTCCTGCTATAATTTTCTGTTCTGTTACTTTGTTATCCTGCTTGTGTTTATAATAATATAAAAGATAAAATATGGTGGCAATAATAACTGATATTGTAAAACCAATGGTATAGTATTGATACGATTCTTTAGTAATAAAATCTGTATATGTTCTGTCATAAAT
This sequence comes from Flavobacteriaceae bacterium, assembly GCA_023301205.1. Classification (GTDB taxonomy): domain Bacteria; phylum Bacteroidota; class Bacteroidia; order Flavobacteriales; family Flavobacteriaceae; genus Patiriisocius. The sequence goes on along the minus strand of JALZVC010000238.1, from coordinate 2,335 downwards.
TACTAGAGCTAGGAACAAACGAATCAAAAACATCGTACTCAAAGTAGCAACGACACCCAACGCAATCCCTTTTATTAAATTTTTAAATTTAAACAGCAAAGAACCATACGTTTTCACCATATATCTAATAACAAGTTCATTAGCCAGATATAACAATACAGAATACGTTTGATTATATGCAAAGTGTATTAGAATGTCTTTACCAAAAGTTGGTCTCCAGTCGTTGGCTAAGTATTCATAGACCCCAAGGAAAATAAAAACTAAGATTCCTATTAAAAAGGCCTTTACAATTTCACCTATATATTCTTTTACCATTATTCTTTACAGTTTGAGTCTAAAAATTCTTGCGCACTATTGATTTGAAATTTAGGGAAAAATGCTCCTTCTTGTTCAAAATTCTCTGAAAGATCTAACGCACGTTGTACATCTTTACAATACGGATCTAAAGGTTTCCCGAAATAGGTTGCAGATCCTGCATCCCATTCTGCTTTGCTATATATCACTATTGGATTATCTGGTGCTAACGCTAATGCCTCGCTATAAAGAGTACTCACTTTACCTGAATATTTCATTCCATATTTCATACCGTCAAAGGCTATCCAGGCGGTGTAATATTGCCCTTCCAGTACCTTAATATAAGGGTTTTCTTTTTCTGCTATTGCCTTTGCTTGATTTAAAAAATCTAAGGCTTTGTCTAATTGCGATTTTAAAACCGCTGGATCTTTCTCTCCAAAACTCTTCACCACATTTACTTGGGCAGCATAATATACAGGCAACCAATTGTCCTTCTCTACAGTGGCGATGCGCTCAAATACATTAGAAGCTTCTCCTGTTTTATTTTCGCCCCATAAATTAAAAGCTTTTTCCATACCCGCTTCGTATTTTGATTGTGCAATAGTTGTTATGGTAAAAAGTGCGATGCATAAATATACAAGTGTTTTCATAATTTAAGTTTTTATGTCTTAATTAATTATTCATTTTTAAGGTAATGGCTACAGGTGATTCTTTTAACGTAAACTTTGCGTCTTCCCAAGAAGGTGGTCCAAAAAATCCTTTGGCATAATTAGAGGTTACATAATCTTCTTTAGGAAACATGCCTAAACTCATATCAAACACACCATTATCATTCTCATCGTGAAATGTAGAAATTGCATAATCTCCAGCCGGGATATCGTTAAAAGTAACGGTAACCTTATTCTCTGCAATAGACTCCATCACGCCTTTGTATCGTTTTCCTAAGAAGTTCTCGCCACTATCATAGAGTGCGATCATTAAGGTACCATCATTAGAATCAAGATCTGTAATTGTAACGGTAAGAGAAGTTTGAGCGGTAAGAAACATACCAGAAAAAAATAGAGTGAAATATGTAAGTACAGTTTGCATAATAGGTGTTTTTAAGGTTTGAACAAAGATGGAGTACTCACGCGTTATTTTAAAAAGTTTAGTACCCAACTGTTGATTTTCACTTCTGAAATGTCAACAGCATCATATTTTGGTTTTAATAATACATCTTAGGTATTACTAAACCCTCTCTAATGTCATACTGAGCGCAGTCGAAGTACTTATAAAATCCTAAGAAAACAACTTGTAACAATCTATATTCAAATTTGCTATGAATTCTTTGATATTCGTTAAACCAATTGGTCTTCGACTGCGCTCAGACTGACAATAGTTAATCTTGCTAATCATTATTTAATTCATAGTACCGCTGCCTACTGAAACTACTTCCTTATTTCTAAAGTTTATCAAGTTGATTATCATTCCCATCCTCACTAATGGTCCAAAACAAGCCTACAAAGAAAAATTGGTCTGCTGCGGGACGTAACGTTCTACGGTCAAAAATACCCATCGGGTTAGGCGTATCTGCATATTGAAATCCGTTTACATTTTTAAAATTGGTGATGTTATTTACAGAAGCATAAAGAATCATCTGCTTAGAGATTAAGTATGCCCAGTTTACGCTTATGTTATTGAATGATTTCGTTTTTTGGTTTAAAAATCCACCCAGATTTGGGTCAGTGTAGGTACGACCACTGCTGTATTGGTAGCTAAATCCAACCTGACTTTTCCAATTATCTATCCAATATTTTCCTACTACAGATAGATTGTGCGTGTTTGCAAAATTAGGCGTCGCGGCCGTAGGATAATTTAAATAGTCCCGTTCTGTATCTAGATAAGAATAACTCACCCAATAATCTGTATTTTTTATGCTGCTATTATCTCTAAAAAATAAATCTAAGCCTTGTGCATAGCCATTACCGTTAGTGCCAAACGCACTATCAAAAGCAGCTATTTCATCAGTAAACGTTACCAGATTAGTATATTCTTTTCTGAA
>JALZVC010000237.1 GCA_023301205.1 Flavobacteriaceae bacterium | reverse complement strand
CTATGACCACCTAGGTATTTAGTAGCGGAGTGCATAACGATATCTGCTCCTAAATCTAAAGGAGTTTGCAAATAGGGGGTAGCAAATGTATTGTCAACAGCTAATAAAACTTTATGCTTTTTAGCGATGGCAGCACAAGTCTTAATATCAATGATATTCATCATTGGATTAGTAGGTGTTTCTACCCAGATTAACTTTGTGTTTTTAGTAATGAAATTCTCGATGTTGTCGGCGTTTTCCATCCCAATAAAATGGAATTTCACACCAAAGTCTTCAAATATTTTTGTGAATAACCGATAACTACCGCCATATAAGTCACTGGTCGAGATTACTTCATCTCCTGGTTTTAATAGTTTAATTACGGCGTCTATTGCGGCTAAACCACTGCCAAAAGCAAGACCGTATGCTCCATTCTCAATACTGGCTAGATTCCGTTCAAGTGCAGCACGCGTAGGGTTTCCGCTTCGCGAATACTCAAAGCCTTTATGATCACCGGGAGTTGATTGTGCGTAGGTGGTTGTTTGGTATATGGGAGGCATTACCGAGCCATAAGCTGGATCTACATTATCCTGACCTCCGTGTATTGTTTTTGTGTTAAATTTCATCTTTAGTGCCCGTGAAGACGGGTAAGGTATTAAGTTAATTTCATATTACTATTAGATTTGACCCAAGACCGTTTTGACAAGTCTAAACTACTTGAGCCAGGAATCAAGACAAAATACATTAATAATCTAGCGTTTTTAATGCTACTTATAATGACTAAAGGTACCATGAAGTTTAACTATTTTCAAACTAATATTATACTGTCTAGAGTCCTTTAGAGAGCGGAGCGAACGGTCTTATGTTAATCCGTCCAATAATACAAAAAACTGTCGTAATTTTACAAAATGATAGATAGAGTATTTTATGTTTTAATCGTTTTTGTCTTTTTTATTGGTTGCAGTGATGCGCCATTAGTCATAGAAAAACAAACCTTAGACCAAAACGCAATAGCAGAGTGCAAAGACAAACCTTGTCCGCAATTAATAGTAGAGTATATCAAGTATACTGGGGAAGATGAGGTTACCACACCAATAAATAACAATATAGACCAGTATATAATCAAATCCTTATATCTAGGAGACCCAGAAGTTGCCCCAACGGCGCTAACAACGCAAGAAGCAATGGAACAGTTTGTTGAAGACTACTGGAGAGATACTAGTGAGTTTCCAGATATTAATGAATATGAGGCTTCCATTGCTGTAGAAGAAACGTTTAGGTGTGCTGAGTTTGCGACGATTGCCTTACATCAATATACTTATATAGGAGGAGCGCACGGATATGGCAGCATTGAGTATCTAAATTTTAATATTGAAACTGGCGAAATTCTAAAACTTGACCAAATAGTAAAAGATAAAGAAGGCCTAGCAATACTAGCAGAACAGCAATTGCGTAAAGATTTTGAGATCAGTAATAATGAAAGTTTAAATGCTGAACGATTCTGGTTTGAGAATGATAAATTCCATTTTCCAGATAATATAGGGTTTGAAAAAGGAAAATTGATTATTCATTATAATCAATATGAAATAGCGAGTTATGCAGATGGCCCTATAGATATTGAGTTGTCTTTAGAAGAAGCCGCGCCGTTTTTAAATTATTCATTAAGCGAAAAAGAATAATTACTACTTTATAAAGATTTAATATTTCAGAAAACAGAGAAACGATGCAAAAAGTATATTATTTAAAGACTTGTGATACGTGTAAGAGAATCATAAAAACACTTGATTTACCAGCAAGTTTTGAGCTTCAAGAAATAAAAAGTGAAGAGATTACCGTAAAGCAGCTGGAAGAAATGAAAAGTCTTTCTGGGAGTTATGAAGCTTTGTTTAGCAAACGCGCTAAATTGTATAAAGAACGAAATTTAAAGAATGAACAACTTACCGAGGAGGATTATAAGGGATTTATACTTGAACATTATACCTTTTTAAAACGCCCAGTAATTATAAATAACTATACGATTTTTATAGGGAATAGCAGTAAAACAGTTGCGGAAGCAAAAGAACAAATACATAGTTAATACGTGCAAATTTTAATATGAACCCAAGAATTCTTGCCTTCATTGCAGCTTTTGCTGCTAGTTTTATTTATGGTGTTAACCATACGATTGCTAAGGGATTGATGCCAGTTGTTATTGAGCCTTACGGCTTTATTTTATTGCGAGTTTCTGGTGCGGCAATCATATTTTGGATCATTAGTCTATTTTATCAAAAAGAGAAAATAGCGCGTGAAGATTGGGGGCGATTAGTGTTAAGTGCCATATTTGGTATGGTGCTCAACATGAATATGTTTTTTAAAGGCTTAGAGTTGTCAACCCCTATAAATAGTAGCGTAGTTATTACCATTGCTCCAGTGTTACTGCTTATTTTGTCTGCCTTAATACTAAGTGAACGCATCACCTTACTAAAAGGGATAGGCATCACACTCGGACTAGGAGGCGCCTTGCTGCTCATCCTTTTTGGTCCTAAAACACAGATAAATGCACCTAACATTCCTCTAGGGAATTTTCTGTTTATTATCAATGCAACATCGTATGCGTGCTACCTCATATTTGTGAAAAAGTTAGTGGAAAAATATAGTTCGATTACCTTAATGAAATTTTTGTTCTTGATCGCTTTTGTGATAAATATCCCTATAGGTTGGTCACAATTTGCAACAGTCGAGTGGTCCGTTCTTGGCTTTAACGAAATCTGGAAACTTGCTTTTGTGGTCGTTGGGACTACTGTGCTTACCTATCTTTTTAATATTTATGCACTCAAGCAATTGAGTCCTTCTGTGATAGGTGTTTTTATGTATATACAGCCTTTAATTGCGGCGTTTTTTGCCATTATCACTGGGTCAGACCAATTAACAACGCTTCGTGTTGTGTCTGCGGCGCTCATTTTTACAGGAGTGTATTTGACGACTAAAAAGAAGCCAATAAAAGAGTAGTACCTAATGAATGATACAAAAGTCTTGTGGGCAACTTCAGAAATGTTAAGTGGGTTGTTACTTAAAAAAGGCATTACCACTTGGGATGAATCAGTAAAATATATTGCAAAACTTCCTTACGGCAGAAACACAAATAGAATAGATTTAAGTCTAGTAATTTCAGAAGGTAAAGGCACTTGTAGTAGTAAACACGCTTTTCTCAAGGCCTTGGTTGATGAAAACAAAATACCCAAGGTAAAACTCATTTTAGGAATTTATAAAATGACCCAAGAAAACACACCAGGGATAGGGAATCATATTACAAAAAGTGGTTTTTCTTATATTCCAGAAGCGCATTGCTATCTCGAAGTAAAAGGAGCACGAAAAGATTATACAGGTCCAACTTCTTCGATACGTAAAATAGAAAACGATATTTTAAAAGAAATAGAAATAGCACCCAGCCAAGTAAGCGATTGGAAAGTGAATTTTCATAAACAGTATATTGAAGACTGGCGCATTTCTGAAGGAATTTCTGCAGGATTTGATGAAATATGGGAAGTACGCGAACAATGTATTTTGTCTTTAAGTAACTCTTATTGAGCTAATTATATTTTTAATTTAAGTATCTTTAATGCTTCAAGTTTCAAAAACAGCAATCACGAAAACAAAAGAAATAGCAGAAAATTTAGTGAAATGGTGTAATGCTAACGAAGAGCACAAATGTTACGAGCAGTTATATAGCCAGGATATTATAAGCATAGAAATGGAAGGAAGCGAGAATCAAGTAGCTCGCGGAATGCAAGAAGTCGCTAAAAAAGGGGAATGGTGGGAAGCAAACCTTGAAGTGCATGCTACAAAAACAAGTGCCCCTACTGTGGCAGATAACTGGTTTTCTGTGCGTCATGAAATGGATATTACACACAAGCAAAGTAGTCCTTCGGTACAATTTTAAAAGGGGGTTAAAAAACATAGTTTTTTAACCCCCTTTTAAAATCACTCAGGAACCTTTGATTGTTAAGTATTATTGAAATTTTGGGCTCTGTTAAGGTGTTAAACACCTCATACACATTAGTTTTGCAATAGTATTAAAACAATAAGATTATTAAATGAAACCTAACTATCACAGGCCCCTGAGTGATTTTATATTAAAATGGCAAAGTCATTTTAATATAGAATTGTATCGAAGGGCATTACAAATTCTGCGGTAACTCACCGTGTCTTCTGGTATGCTCTTTTGTGATTACATAAAAGTCATCTGTTCTGTCCAGACTGTCAAGATTATCATAGAGTTCTTGAGGTAAAGCTCGTAAACTTCTTTTTTTAAGATCTATCCAGCCACCCATCATTTCGCATCGCGCGATATTGCGTCCCTTATGGTCATAAAAGTTATGTAAAAATGAGAAGTATTGACCATCTTCACTTAAACCTTTTAACTGCAGACTAACGCGTAATGGTTTACCAGGAAAAGCTTCTTTAAAATAAAACATATGCTCGTAAAATACTACGGGACCAATATTATGTTCTACCATTTTTGCCTGCCCAAAACCGTTTTCTAGCATAAAACTAAGGCGGGTGTGGCTCATGTAATTTATATAAGCGCTGTTTGCTAAGTGTCTGTTTGCGTCTATGTCATTCCATCTAATTTCAAATTCTTTTAAATACATACCTTGGTTTTTTTCAAAAATATAATTTTACTCATTAATAAATGCGTGCACCCGGTCATAAACTTCATCGCCTTTTAAATCGTGTTTTAATCCAGTGGTGATTAAGGTTTCTATACTAGCATTATTTTCAATGGCGGCTTTAATAGGCGCAAAAGGCGTAATGCTATCATTGACGTCGTGAATTACAAGTTTAGGCTGTGGTGCTTTATCTAAAAAATTTTGTATTAATATTTCGCTATGGGGTATTTTTAGTATTTCGTTAATTTTACCATCTAGTATTTTTATGGCGCTCTTTGATAAATTAATCATCTCGAGAAAATAGTTAAAAATAGCGTCCATGCCAGATGGTGCTCCCATTAGTATAAATCTTTTCACGTCAATATCGGGGTTTACCAAATACGTATAGGTGATAGCGGTATTACTAAAGGAGTGGCAGACAAGCGTATCTATAGGCCCAATAGCCTTCAAGGCTTCATTTATGGCCTGTCTATATAGCTCAATATTAAGAAAATTTGTTCGAGACATCCCGTGACCAGGCGCGTCTAAGGCATACATGGTATGTTTGTTTAGGTCTAATCGCTCGTGATAGGGCAACCATCGTTGGCTATTACTCAACCAACCGTGAAGAAACAGCACCTTATTAGGTCCATTACCCCATTTATGAAGCACAGATGAATGACCATCCACTTCAAAATAGTGTTGTTCTGCAGTGTCTAAAAATGCTTTACCTTTTTCTGAAATACTAGCGCGTTGTACTTTGCTCAATAGTTTAAAAGAATTGTTCTTATTCCACTTTGGGAACAGAAAAGCGGTGATATTAATAAAGGCTCCAAATGATTTAATAATAAGGTTGTTCATGTTTTCAGTCTTAAATACCAATTGGTATCTTGTGTTTGTTTTCTATTTTAACATAGAGACGACTACGGTTCTTAAATGCGCTACTCCAGTTAAGATGGCATCTGGTGTTCGTTCTAATCTACTCATCATTATACTGCCTTCTAGTGTTGCAATAAATATCGTGGCATAAAAACCTGAATCTGTTTCGGGAGTAACTTGATTGTTTTTAATTCCGTTTTCAATCAATTTTTTAACAGCTGCTTTTAGTTGTGCAAGCATATTGTAGGTCTGCTGTCTTAAAACTACATTAGTGTCATCTACTTCTATTGCGGCATTGAGCAAGGGACAACCACCTTTATAAAGTGGCGTATGCATATAGTTTTCAAAAAACGAAAAGGTAGCTTCCATCTTATCCTTAAAGCTATTTGC
>JALZVC010000236.1 GCA_023301205.1 Flavobacteriaceae bacterium | reverse complement strand
CCACTACCGGCTGCCCATTGCCAATTACCCACGTTACTGGATTGTTCATAATCTAGTAGTTTTTCTGCAAAATAGGCTTCTCCCCAACGCCAGTCTATCAATAAATGTTTGCATAAAAAACTTGCCACTAGCATACGGACTCTGTTGTGCATATGTCCTGTAGTATTTAATTCACGCATACCGGCATCAACAAGGAGATAACCGGTTTCCCCATTTTTCCACTTTTCGAATTCTTCTTTATTGTTACGCCATTGAATACGATCATATTTACCTCTAAAAGCATTTTGTTGCGTTTTGGGAAAATGCCAAATGATTTGCATAAAAAATTCGCGCCAAATGAGCTCGTGCATAAATGTCTCGTTTTTTTCTGTAATAGCTTTACGCATCATATTACGTACGCTAACTGTTCCAAAACGGAGATGAGGTCCTAAATGCGAAGTCCCTTCTATTGCAGGAAAATTGCGTGTATTCTCGTATTCTTGGATTAATGTAGTTGTTACATCATATTTAGGTACCTTTATAGTTGAGGCCTCAAACCCAATGTCAGTTAATTTCAAATTAGGAAGTAGGTTATCTTGATAGAGCGCTTCTAAGTGTTGGCTGGTATTATGCATTTTTAAATGCTGTTCTTCATTAAATGCTGCTTTCCATTTGTTTTTAAAGGGCGTATAAACTACGTAAGGTTTACCATCATCTTTTACAATCTCGTCTTTTTCAAAGATTACTTGGTCTTTGTATGTATAAAAACCGATATCTTTTGTAGCTAAAAAGGACTTGATTTCTTCATCTCTATCTTGGGCATATACTTCGTAATCTCGATTAGTAATTACGTTTTGTATTTCAAAATCTTGCACTATTTGTTTGTAAATCTCAAGAGGTTTTCCGTGATACATTGCTAGACTACTCCCATGTTCTTTTAGCGTTTTACGCATTTCTTGAAGACTGTTATAGATAAAAGAAACACGTGCATCATCTTTAGGTAATTCATTTATTATTTCAGCATCAAAAATAAAGATAGGTAGTACCGAAAATTTTCCATGCAGCGCCTTAAAAAAGCCTACGTTATCATCGAGTCTTAAATCACGACGAAACCAGAATATATTTACCTTTTTTGACATTTATTTTTTTCTGAAATATTAAAAATAATTTAAATAGAACTTATTGGAGTTTTAGAATAATGCTAATTTGTTTTCAATAAACAATTTCATAATGAATATTCTATAATGATTTTCATTATTTACAACCGCATAATACTAAAATCATTTCGCTTGCAAAGTAGACATACCTCCATCTACACCAATAATTTGACCGGTCATCCAAGATGATTCGTCACTTAATAAAAACTTTGCGACCGCTGCGATATCTTCAACGGTTCCTACTCTTTTTAATGGATGCCTTTCCCCCATATTTTCTTTCTTTTCGTCTGAAGATAATAATTTTGAAGCCAAGGGAGTGTCTGTCAATGAAGGTGCAATTACATTAACTCTAAAGTTTGGTGCATATTCTGCCGCAAGTGCTTTTGCAAAACCTTCTATAGCTCCTTTTGCGGCCGCAACAGATGTGTGGTATGGCATTCCTACTTTAACGGCTACCGTACTAAAAAACACCAAACTCGCTTGATCTGATTTTTTTAATTTTGGTATCAGTGCTTTAACCACTTTGATCAAACTAAAAAAATTGAGTTGCATATCTTTTTCAAATTCGGCTGGTTTTAAAGCCGCAAAAGGCCTTAAATTAATACTACCAGGGCAGAAAACAAGTCCGTCAATGGCATCGGGTAAATTCAATGTTGCTATCTCATCTTCCATAACATCAAATTTGTGGTAGGTAACTGCTCCAGAAATGTTATCACTTGTTCTACTGGCTATATGCACATTATTTCTTTCACTTAATCTATTTGATAATGCTTGGCCAATTCCGTAAGAACCTCCAATAAGAAGTATGTTTTTCATCTATTTAATTTTTCCGAAGAGTTCTTCGAGTTTAATTTTTCTGTGTTCAAATATTTCGTTCAATTTTGGCTTCACAATGAATGGGTGCGCCAATTGTCCTAACCACCCCATCGGGACTTTGTAGTCTATTATATCTTCCATCTCAACACCGCCGTCAATCTCTTTGATAAAATGCTTATGATGCCATAGTGCATATGGACCAAAGCGTTGTTCATCGACAAAATATTCTCCGGCTACAACATGTGTAATTTCTGTTACCCATTTTGTCTTTATACCTAATACAGGTGTGACAATGTACTGAATAATTTGCCCAGCGTACATCGGTCTATCTGCGCCAGATAAGATATTAAAGCCCATATAATCTGGAGTAATGGTTTTTAAATTTCTAGGCTCTGAAAGAAATTCCCAAGCCTGTTGCTTTGTAATTGGAAGCTTCTGTTTGGAGTGTTTAGTATATATTTTCATCTGCTCAGATATTATATGAGTTGTAAAAATAAATAATGTCTAACGACATCTAATTAAGATTAAACAAAAATTAACATTAGCAACAATTTTCATCTTTCACCAATTGACAACTAATCACTGCTAAAAAGCATCCCAAGATAGGTGCTAAAATATAAATCCATAGTCCTTCAAGATTCCCACTCATTATGGCTGGGGCAATAGATCTTGCTGGATTCATAGAAGCTCCCGTTATAGGGCCAGCAAACATGGCCTCTAATAAAACAATACCACCAATGGCAATACCCGCTGTTGGACCTATTTCTTTAGAACCTGTAGATACATTTATGATTACAACCATCAATAGAAAGGTAAGTAAGACTTCTAGTATAAACACTTTTAAATGATCAATAGCAGGTAGTGTCGCCCCTAATGTCTCCGAAGTAGGGAAGAGGTACCACAATAATGCGCTTGCAACAAAGGCTCCTATAAGTTGTACGGTAATATAGGCAGAAACTTCTTTCCACGGGAACTTTTTAGCAAAAGCAAAACCTAAAGTTACTGCTGGGTTTATGTGACAACCACTAATGTCGCCAAAAGCATAAATCATCCCCATTACGATAAGACCAAAGGTAATCGCAATACCCGGATGCGTTATTGTACCTCCTGTAAAATCATTAATCACCATAGCACCAGTGCCACAAAATACCAAGCCAAATGTTCCTATTGCTTCTGCAATGAGCCGTTTTTTCATTTTGTAAAAATACAGCTTTTGTGCTAACTTATTTTTATGAATTTATTAACTCAAACTAATTAAACTTCTCTATATTTTTGTGAAAATTGAATTTAAAACACAAACCATGAAAAAATTAATACTTTTTATCGCTGCTTTAGCAATGACTGCTGGAGCATCTGCACAAATTAAAACACCAGCACCTAGTACATCACAGACATTAACACAGACTGTTGGTCTTACAGATATCACTGTAGAGTACTCACGACCATCAAAAAAGGGACGTGCTATTTTTGGTGACTTAGTACCTTACGGAAAAATGTGGCGTGCAGGAGCAAATAAAAATACGATCATCACTTTTGGCGATGACGTAATGATAGGAGGAAAGGAAGTGAAGGCTGGTGCGTATGCAATTTATGCAAAGCCTAATGCTTCTAACTGGGATTTATTTATATATTCTGATAGTGATAACTGGGGCACGCCAGAAAAATGGGACGACAGCAAAGTTGTTGCAAAGGCGACAGTTAATGTAAATGCTACGCCTATGGCTGTAGAAACATTTACAATGTCGTTTGATGATGTGAAAGGTGATGGTGCTAACTTGGGTATCTCATGGGATAATGTACATGTTGCATTACCTATAAAAACAATGACAGATAAAATGGTGTCTGCAAGTATTGATAGCATAATGAATGGTCCTGGAGCTAACGACTACTATGGTGCAGCAGTGTATTATTTAGAGAATGGCAAGGACATTAATAAGGCAAAAATGTGGATTGATAAAGCAGTAGCTATGCGTGGTGATGCATTCTGGTACCAAAGACAACAATCTCTTATCTATGCAAAATCTGGAGATAAGAAAGGTGCAATTAGAGCAGCGAAGTCTTCTTTGGCACTAGCAGAAAAAGCAGGTAATGCAGATTACGTAGCGTTAAATAAGAAATCTTTAATGGAATGGGGAGCAAAGTAATTCTTGTTTTTTAAAAAAAAGTAAAAGCACCGCGTTATAGCGGTGCTTTTTTTTTGTATTCAATTTGTTAGTTTACAAGGGTTCTATTTTGAAATATTATTTATGTAAATATTGTTTTAATCGGGATGCTTAAATAAAACAGCTCAGAAAAATACAAATAAACCAAGGGAATAATATACCTGAAGGAATTTGATTAGCAATGAGAATTAAAACATGAAACGTTTTGTTTTTTTTTAATTATTATTCTTTAAGTTCAATGCGATCAATTAAAAGCTTAAATTCTTCTTTTTTCTTATTACCAATTAGGATGGCAAATTCAGAAATGGCGTCTTTATCAAAGTTATTGATGTTCAGCTTTCTGCCTCTAAATTGAGGTTTCATATCTTTTAATGGAATACTAACTGTTTGCCATTCTCCAGATGTTTCCGCAGTAAAAACATACGAATAGTAGGTGTTGCCTTCATCTTTCACTCTAAATTGGTAGGGTTTTCCATCACCTTTTAAAGTAATATGGAGTTCGGTTACAGGTGTTACTTGAACAGGGCTGAAATTATGTCGTATAGATGCAAAGCCACCATTGTTTTCTAAGCGAACGGTACCACTAAAAACAGCGTGACCATCTTTGTTTATTTTGAGCGTGCTTTGAGAAACACCGCCCATCACCCCGTCATTGACTATATACCAGTTAGACAGATCGCAATCTGTTGTAAAATTGAAAAGTGGAGTGTTCATGAATAAGAATAATAGGATGAAAAGTGCTTTCATAGCATAAAGGTATTCAAGCTTAAATGAACTGCAACCTATTTAATATAACATTAACCGTGTATGGTTTCGGTTTTACCATAGCTTTTAATGATTTCCCCTTCAAAAGTCACCAATTCCTGCCAGCGTTTTTCTACGTCAATGTCTTTACCGTATTTTCTGGCAAAGCCTAAAAATGTGGTGTAATGTCCAGCTTCGCTAATCATTAGTTCG
>JALZVC010000235.1 GCA_023301205.1 Flavobacteriaceae bacterium | reverse complement strand
ACGAAAACAAAAAGTTTATCAATAGAATGGTAGTTATCAAAAATGATTCTTTAAACCTGACATATTACGACCATTGAATTCACTTGAATAGCCTTTTTGGGAGACTATTTTTAGTTCGCCTAATATGGATGCTACTGTTTTATCTACTTGCACAAAATCGCATATAGATGCTTTTGTCTTCTCTATTTTTTTGTTCTAAATTGTTTGACAGTAGTTACATCTTGTTTGTCGAAATTTGTTGTAACACTGCTTAAACAAGTAGAGTTTAGCTAAAACTTATAAAACATAGCATTATGAAAACTTGGAAATCATTTATTTTAATTGGATTAGCACTATTATTAAACTCTTGTATTGTAAAATCGCTTCAACCTTTTTATACCTCAGAAAGTTTAAGTTTTAATAAAGATCTAATAGGATCTTGGATCGATAATGAAAAAGGGAAATGGACTGTAGTATCCGTGAAAAGTAAGATGGAAGAAGATCGAAAAGAAGGCATAAAATTATCTAAGGAAGATTTAGCTTCATATGAAACATATAAGGAAGGCTATTTTATAACCTTTATAGAAAAAGATAAAACACTATGCCAAAATCCTACTCATTCCCTACCCTATTTGACTAAATTAAAAGTATTAGTATTTCAGATTTAATAAAACAAGGTTACATTAATTTACCAAGTGCTAAAATCGGTACACTTAACTGGATAAATAATTATAAAGAAGTTACAAGTTCGATAAGTATAAGTGTAGTTATGTTGATGGACGAACAGTTCGTAACAGTTGACTACAAATCAAACGGAACAGATTATAAATACAATATTCAATTAGAAGCATTAACATCAAACTCAGGTAAAGGCGATGTTTGGTATTTTATTTGTCCTTTCACATTACAACAATTTAGAAAACTTCACTTAATACAAGGTAGATTTATGCACCACTCAGCATTTAAAAGTGGTATGAACGCAACACAGACAGAAACAAAAAGCTGGCGCAAAGTGAGCAGAGTTTATGGCGGTTATTTTGCTTTAGAAAAATATTACAACCAACTACACGCAAAGCACTTTAAAACGCACTACAAAGGCAAACCAACAAAGCGATATTTAAAATTAATGCAGAAGATTTCACAAGCTGAAAAAATACCTCTTGAAGATATTGAGCGTTTAATGATTTTGGGCACTGATAATAATTCTATATTTGAGTTATGAAAAACAAGAAAAAAGACAAACAAATTATCTTTGAAGGAGATAGGGAACACTATACCGATAGGGAAATATAATTGGAAATACTTTACACTAATTGGTTAATTAAAAACGCTACTGAAAGAACACGCAGTAATACGTCAACAATTGTTTGGGTCATTGCTATTGTTATTGTTCTTACAATTTTAGGTGCTTTTCTATAAATTTAAACTATGAGAAACTTTATACTTATAATGTCACTTGCAATTAGTTTTTCTATCTCTTGCACACAGAAAAACGAAAATGAATTTAACTATGATGAATTTAAACAAGCTTTATATTATAACGAGCATCAAGGAACTTTTTCCGATTTAGGTAATTTAGAAATGTGTGTTAATCGATGGGGCACACCAAAATATATCAAAACTATTGGCACAAGTAACCGCAATGGCTTTAACGCAAAGTCAAATACAATAGTTTTTAAATGGGAAAACATCAAAGTAGAAAATAAAAGTGTAGAAATTTATTTTAAGATGGATGACAGCGGAAAAACTATTGAGGATGTTTTCAGCGTGAGAGGAACAATTAGTTTGAATAACTCCAAACACGCAATTGTCAAGGAGTTTAGACTTACTAAATAATTCAAACAAAATCGTAAATACTATAATCTAATGTTATGAAATACTTAATAATACTTTTTTTTAGTCTATTTCTATACAGTTGCAACAACAAGGAAAATATCGAAGCAAGAAAATATTCTATTGAGATTACAAATAAGTATGTTGAAAGTTTAGAACGTGAAAATGACAGTCTAAAATCTGAATTAATAAAATGTCCTGACTGGGTAAGCGTTTTAGAAAACAAATAAGATATGGCTCTATTAGAAATGTATAAAAAGGCAGTTCATAAGAGTTTTAAACTAGAAGAGATATTATCTGAGAATGCTTTACTATCTTTAAGTTGTATAGATATTGAAGCGAGTAAGAAGGTTAAAAAACAAATGAAATTAGTACTGAGAGATGTTTATGTACTGCATACTACTCAGAGGTCACAACTCTATAAGGTATCAAGTGATGTTAGAAATATAAAATTTTGGATTCCTCAATCTAGTGATTTTGGATATAATTCAAGACTTAAAACGCTTACCATATCTGTGCACTTTTGGAATAGTATTAAAGAAGCCAAGCCCAAGAAATCATACGTACAGCTTGAGAAGGAAGAAAACAATCGTTGGCTAAAGAGTCAAGAAAGATGGGATGAATACTGTGAAGAATTGGCTAAATTACACCATTGGGCTGAGAGGGATGAAGCAGAAGAGGGATGGCGAGAATGGGTTTCAGAAGTGGATGCCAGAGATAAGGAACAGACGGAACGATGTGACCAAAGAACCCGTTTCTTAAAGCAGGAACTAGCGAAGCAAAACCAAATTGAAGTGCAGCACAAAACACACGGTTGGACATCGGAATTGGCTGAGGGATGGAAGAAACTTTTAGAGTCAACGAAGAAGGAACGCAGCAAGGAAGATAATTAAAGCAGCTGAAACAGCTTTAAAATCTACAACCATTATGGAAATATTTAAGTAAATAAAACTGTACTTTTTGACTTTATACGATTTTAACTTACTACACGAAGAAGAGAAATACAATACTTTATGGAAAAAAGGAACTTACCTTACATCTATGCTTGAACCACCATACAAAGTGAACTTATACGCTATTGATTTGTTTTTTGTTGAGGTTTATTACAGCCACAAAGCAAATAAGATTATTCAATTCATATCATTTATAAATGGAAATAGGCTTGATAGATATTACAATATAAATTCTAATTTTATTAAGGTTTGATATTTAATTAGAAAGTTTTTATTAAATTTAAATTCTAAATTAATTAAAGCATTATCAATGCCTAAGAAAGAGAGAGAGAGTTTTTTTTATGAAACCTATGACTAGATTAGAAAAGGGAGGTATAGATTATATTATTGGCTATCATACACAAGAGAATAGACCAAATCAAATAAAAGGCCCCATACCCTGCAACAGAAAAGATGCCTGGTTAGGCAAAGGCTATTATTTTTGGGCTGAAGAAGAATTTGCCCACTATTGGGGCACAGATATGAAGTCTAAGAATAATTATTATGATATTTATCAATCAGAAATAGAAAACACCAATATTCTTAATGCAAGTTTTGACGAAGATTCTTATTTCTTTTTTAAAAATGCCATAGAAAAGGCAAGAGTTTTCTTTCTAAAAAATGGTGAAGACCCAGACTTACAGAAAGTGCATAGGTTTTTAAGGGATAAATTTTGGCTTAAATTAAAAATTAACGGTATCATATTTGATGATTTACCAATGAATCCAAATGGAAAAAACAGGGTTTACAGCGATATTTTACCTATGTATTACAAAAAGAGGATTCAAATAGCTATCTTTAATAAAAATATTATAAGTAATTTTGCACCCTTTAAGATTAAGGAGCAATAAACAACATTATGGATATTAATAAACTAACAGAAAGATTTGATTCTTTGCTTGATGCTATTTCCGCAGATGAGTTTAAAGAATGGATTGACTTTGATAATTCCCAATTAGTTTTAGAAAAACTTTTTAATGGGGAACGAATTAGCGCAACAAGTTCTTTCGTAAGCCCTGCTTCTATAAAAATTTGCGGACTAAAAACTTACAATGACACATCATTAGAAGGCGAAATAAATTATAATTTAGCAGCGTGAGCGACTATAAAGCACCAATACAAAATTCAATTTTACTTGAAAACTTTCATTTGACTTCTCTAAACTTCAACTTAGATAAGAGCAACTGGACAAACGTCCTTGCATCAAAGGAAACTGAATTTGATTTAACCTTTCGTGCTATTGTAAATGATAACATAGAGGATTATTTCGGAGTATCTTTTGATGTAACAGTTGAAAATAAAGAAACCACTTTTAAATTGGCATTTACTTTCTTAGGAAATTTTAAAGTTCAAGGTGTTGAATTAAATGAGGAAATTATGGAAAACCATCCTTACTTTAGATTTAGTGCCCCTGCAATTATTTTTCCTTACATAAGAAGTTTTATCACATCATTTTCAAGTAATGCTGGGTTTTCACCTGTTATTTTACCTTCAATAAATTTTACCTCTGCAAATATTATCGAAGACGAAAATTAAATTTTCATATTCTGCTATTCTTTTTGTCAAACTAACATTATTATTAGAATTTAAACAATTCTATTATTGCAGCAAGAATAACATAGAGCCACCTACAAGCATTTCAAAGTCTAACACAGCGGTAGACATACAAACACAAACTTTATTCTTTAAATTAGCTTAGAAAAAAGCAAATAATATAGATAATTACGTTTCATTTTACTGAAGAACGTTAAGAAGTTATCCAAACAGTAAAATGTAAGACACTTAAGCACCACCTTATGTAGTTAATGCATTAAATGTATCTTTAAAAACAAAAAAAATATTTAACATTAAAATAAGGGCTAAATCGGGATAAGTGAGCAAATAGTGTGTAAATAAAAAAACCAGCATTTACAAAAGCTTTGTAAAGTACTGGTTTAATTAGTGACCTCGACTGGACAGAGTTCAAACTTTTTAAATGATGATATTAAGTTAATAACCTCATTATCAACACCCATTAATCAAGAAGATATACAATAAATTCCAAATATTAAACTCGTTCAATTTTTAAATAGAATAATCCAAATTTATTTTTGTAACAAATAATGCATATATTTGTTACAAATTACACGCATAATTAAGTTCAATGATAAGTATACAAGAAAAAATCCAAAAAGAAATTCTTTCTAAAAATAAAGGTACACTTCTGTTTCCCGAAGATTTCAAACACATTGGGTCTTCAGAAGCCGTACGCTTAGCATTACATAGACTCTTTAAGGATAGATTTATTACTAGAATTACTCAAGGGATATACGTGCAACCTAAAAAGAATGCTCTTATCGGAAAGGTGTTGCCAACAGCAGAAGAAGTAGCTTATGGTATTGCCCAAAGAGATAGAATAAAAATAGTGCCAACTGGTGTTTACGCACTACACGCTTTGGGACTCAGTCAGCAAATACCCTTAAAATTAACCTTTTTAACTGATGGAGCATCAAGAGAAATTAAAATAGGAAAACAAGTTATAAAACTGAAGCGTACCACTCCAAAAAACTTAAAAGCTTTAGGAAAAATAAGTAGTCTAGCTATACAAGCGTTACGTTCTATCGGAAAAGCAAAATTAACTAAACAGGAAGAATTAAAAATACTAGAATTATTAAAAAAAGAGTCTGTAAAAAAATTAAAATACGACATAGGCCTTGCACCTGTTTGGATTCAAAAAATAATGAACAAAGCATTACTCAATGACAAAAATTAATTTTTCAACGCTTCCAGAGAAAGATAGAATTGAAATCTTTAATCAAACTTCAATTAAAGCCGGAATACCTGCGTATGCCGCAGAAAAGGATTGGTGGGTGCATCTAGTTTTGAAAGTTTTATTTGAAATGGAAATTGGCAATCATCTAGTTTTTAAAGGCGGAACCTCTTTAAGCAAAGCTTGGAAATTAATAGATCGTTTTTCTGAAGATATCGATCTTGCTATAGATAGAAACTTTATGGGTTTTTCTGGAGCACTTTCTAAAAAAGAACGCACTAAACTTAGAAAAGCAACCAGTGAATATCTTGAGCATACATTTTTGCCTTTATTTATTCAAACGCTTCAGAAATTAAATTTAGGAAATTTAGAAGTAAAAATTATTGAACCTATCTCTAGCGATCAAGATCCAAGAATTATTGAGGTGTATTATCACACAGTTATCAATTCGCCTGGCTATATAATGCCTCGCGTCCAAATAGAAATAGGCTGTAGATCACTTAAAGAGCCATTTACAGTAAAAGCAATAAAGACATTGATAGACGAACAATTTCCAGACGCATCATTTGCAGAAGAAGCTATTAAGGTTCCTTGCGTTAATCCAGAAAGAACTTTTCTTGAAAAAATATTTCTATTACACGAAGAGTTTCAACGTCCAAAAGACAAAATTAGGGTTGATAGATTAAGTAGACATCTATATGACATTTATCAACTTAGTAAAACTGAATTTGCAAGCAAAGCGATAAGTAACAAAATACTATACGAAACGATTGTAAAGCATAGGATACTGTTTACTAAAGTAGGTGGAGTCGATTATAAATTACATCAACCGCAGACTATTAATCCTATCCCGCCAGATAATTTAATTTCAGAATGGAAAGCAGATTATAAAATAATGCAAGAACAAATGATTTATGGAGACAGTCCTTCTTTTGATGACTTAATAACAGATATTAAAGGTGTTAAGGGGTTATTTAATAACAGTAAATGGACTATTGACCTTTAAAATAGTACGGAGAGTTACGCTTTCGCGAAAGCGTAACTACAAAAACAATTATACTGAGTAATAAAGCATTTAAATTTTTAAACGTACTACTGTATCTAAAATCTAATATGTAAATAAACGTATTACCTAATGATAAATCCTAATCAAATACAACTTTTTAGCTCCCTTTTTAAAGGACGTGAAGATGTTTTTGCATTGCGATGGGAAAAATCAACTAAAAGCGGTTATATGCCTGCTTATTCTTATGATCCTTATATGTATCGCTTGCATAAACAGCGCGGTGGTACTTTTAAGGATTATACTGACAAAACGTATTTACGACTTAATGATTACCAATTATCAAAACATTTTAGTGGTGAGCAATCCATTGGAATTTATCCCTTACTAAAGGATAATACCTCTTGGTTTATTGTTGCAGATTTTGATAAAGGGGATTGGAAAAAACAATCACAAAAAGCATTACAAGTTTTAAAAGAAAAAGAAATACCATCTTATTTAGAGCAATCTCGTTCAGGAAATGGTGCTCACGTTTGGATATTTTTTGACCAAGCCTATCCTGCTATTAGAAGTAGAAAAATTGTACTCTCACTTTTTGAGCAGGCTGGTATCTTTTCTGTTTTTGACAAGAACACTAGTTTTGATCGTTTGTTCCCTAATCAAGATTATTTATCAGGTAAAGGTTTAGGAAATCTTATTGCATTGCCGTTACAAGGAAATAATGTACTACAAGGTAATTCTTGCTTTCTTAATCCTGAAACATTTGTCCCCTATACAAACCAATGGGATTTTATTAAAGAGATACACAGGGTTCCAATTACCCTCTTAAACCAAATTTACAATAAGTTTCAAGAAGAAAAAGGAATAGGAGTAATTGCTAAAAACAAAATCATTGCTTCAGGAAAACTCCAAATATTTTTGACAAATTGTGTCACTCTCAACCGAAACGGATTAGAGCCTAGAATTATTGATTTTCTCAAAAATCAACTTAATTTTTACAATTCTGATTTTATCGTAAAAAAGAAGATGGGTAAAAGTACTTGGAAAACTGAACGCTATTTTAATCTCATTGAAGAGAAAGAAAAAAGTGTCAAAATCCCTAGTGGTTTCGTAGGAAGATTAATTCGATTTTGTAAAGAAAACCGAATAGATTATGATTTTTTAGACCAAAGAAAAAAACTACCTAATGTTACGTTTTATTCTTCTATTGAATTACTGAGTCATCAACACGAGTCACTTTCTATAACTACAAAAAAGGACTTTGGAATTATTGTAGCGCCACCAGGAGCTGGAAAAACTATAATGGGTTTAAAGATTATAGAACAGAAAGAACAACCGGCACTGATAATTACTCATAGAAAACAAATAGCAGAACAATGGATCGCCAGAATCGAAACGTTTTTTGGTATTCCAAAACGTGAAATAGGTAACATAGGTCAAGGGAAAACTAAAGTAGGAAAACGAATTACAGTAGCTCTAATTCAAACATTGACAAAAAAATTAAACGAGAATAAAGATGGATTAAAATCTGCTTTTGGAATTATTCTTATAGATGAATGTCATCACATTCCTGCAAAGTCCTTTAGAGACGTTATTCATCAGTTATCGCCCTATTACCAATATGGATTAACTGCAACTCCTTTTAGGAAAAATAATGATGAAAAATTACTATTTTTATATCTAGGCGATATCATTTCCGAAGTTAAGCCTTATCAAATTGAGACATACAAGAAAGCAAGGCTTGTTGTTAGAAATACAAATCTTGAGGTTCCTTTTAATTCTAAAACTGATCATTTTGAAACACTTTCTAAAGTTTTAATTCACGATTCTGAAAGAAATAAACTGATTCTAAAAGATATCTACACCGAATTAAAAAATGAAAGAAAAGTAGTAATCATAACAGAACGAATCGAACATATTGAAGTATTATACCAATATTTAAAAAACCAATACGAAGTAATCGCCATATCAGGAAAAGATAGTACTACTGTACAAAACTTAAAGTGGAAAAGCATTCGAGATGGAAATTATCAAGCAATTATTACCACTGGACAGTATTTTGGAGAAGGCACGGACATTAAGGATATTTCTTGCTTATTTCTTGTATACCCTTTCGCTTTTAAAGGCAAATTAATTCAATATATAGGAAGAGTTCAGCGTTCAGAACTGAAGCCCGTTATATATGACTATAGAGATAAACACATATCATATCTAAACAAATTATTCTTAAAGCGAAATACATATTACCGGAACTTAGATCGCCAAGCCACACTCTTTGATGATTTAGAAAACTCAACAAATAACGATCAAAAAACAAGCATTATAAACAAGACAATTCGTCTAGCAATTAATGATCTATATTTTCATTACGGACTGGTTTGCTTTTCTTATACATACAATAAATCAAAAGAGGCTATTCAATTTGAAATAGAAAACGAAGAAATCCAACCAGAATTTGAAGTGTTAAAACCTTATTTCTCCAAAACATTACAATCAAAATTCATTTCTGTCCATATACAAATAGAAACTGAGAACAATATTATTGTATCACAGCTAGCTACTTCTGAAGATATCGACAAAATTAATAAGGAGATTATAGGAAGCGTTAAATTTCAATTCATTGAGCATAATTTTATAAAAGGGCGAAAAGCTTTAGATAATAAAGTAGAGAATGAAAATATTGAAAATCACTTAGCGTATTTGGTTAGTCCAGATGACACTACTCTTGAATCAATAATAAACAAGAACAAATATCTTCATAGTAGACACCTTCATTATTTGGCAAAACATCACGATAATACTGTGTTGAAAATTAGATATGTTTTACATCCATTTTCATTTGCTTTTATTCTTGCCGGAGAACAGAAATTCCATATCGTTTTAGAAACATTAGATACTAAAGAGGCTACTTATGTATGGCATTGCAATAAAGATACTGTTCTATTTAAAAAAGAATTGAAACTTGTAAATGAAAAGCTGAATTTGATAAGAACTAATGGTCGTCAACCATTCTTAGAGACTAAATCTGAAAACTTCAGTAAAATTATTCACGATTATAATAATAACAGTGAGGCATTTTATAAATGGAAAAACGCTTTAGAAGAACGGCTCCTTTAGTTTGAATTATAGAAGAATCCAAAAATAGTTCAAACCTTTAATCTGCATAATTAGAATCAGTTAAGGTTAATAACAGGATTTAGGTGAAATAAAAAAAGCGCTTTAAACTTTTAGTTTAAAGCGCTTTAAATAAAATTGTGACCTCG
>JALZVC010000234.1 GCA_023301205.1 Flavobacteriaceae bacterium | reverse complement strand
CAAGCGATGTCACGTTTTAAAGATTATTTAAGTCAATTTCCAAATGGACAGCACGCCTTACAAGCACATTTTTATCTAGCGCAATTACAATTTGCAGCTGATAAAAAAACAGAAGCGATACCGCATTATGAGTTTGTTGCAGATAAAGAACGTAGCGAATTTACAGAACAAGCATTAGCACGTCTTTCTGAAATATTCCTGACTCAAAAAGACTACATAAATGCGCAAACCTATTTAAAGCGTTTAGAGCTCGAAGCAGATTTCCCGCAGAATATCATTTTTGCACAGACGAATATTATGAAAGCTAATTATGAATTAGCGCAATATACCGAAGCGGTTACCTATGCAGAAAAAGTATTAAGCAATGATAAAATAGATAATGCCATTAAAAGCGATGCTCAGATTATCATAGCGCGTTCTGCTATTAAAACAAATAATGAAGCAAAAGCAAAAACAGCCTATGCAGAAGTTGCTAAAATAGCAACAGGAAAATTGGCCGCAGAAGCTTTGTATTACGATGCCTACTTTAAAAATAAGGAGCAGCAATTTGAAGCCTCTAATGTTTCGGTACAACGATTAGCTAGTGAGTTTTCTGGTTATAAATTTTACGGCGCTAAAGGGCTCGTTATTATGGCAAAAAACTTTTATGGATTAAATGATGCTTATCAAGCCACTTATATTCTTGAAAGTGTCATCACCAACTTTACAGATTATCCAGATGTTGTAGCAGAAGCGGAGCAAGAACTTGCTACTATTAAAACTGCAGAAGCAAAAACAAACTCTTCTGTAGAAACAGACGGTAACTAAAACAACCTTTCAGGACTGTAAAATCACAAAAATGAAATTACAAATTCCGAAAAAACAAACAAAACAAATCGACGGAGTGTAAAACTTCTACATTTATAAATTTTACTTTAAAAGCAACTAACATCTATGTTTCAATCCATAGCAGACCATATAAAATTACATCGCAAATTAGTTTTGGCACTCGCCGGGATGGCTTGTATCACCTTTTCGCCGCAGGCTCAAGCGCAAGAAGAAGAGGAACAAGACTTAGGCACTGAGGTAGTAAATGTGGTAAAACCATACACACCCACCATTAGTGATGCCTTTAAGGTAAAACAGACACCGATATTAAATGATGGCGGGAGCACAAAGAAAAGACCTGTGCAGTATCAAATTTTTTCTGTCCCTGTAGCATCAACCTTTACCCCTGCAAAAGGGAAAGCATCTGGAGTTAAAAAGATAAAAGCACCGCAATCTTGGCATAATTATGCCACATTGGGTTTTGGGAGTAATACCACTATTTTAGCAGAGCTCTTTAGTAATTTTGAAATTAGCCGCAACGAAAATGCGGGCATCTATTTTAAACATAATTCTTCGCAAAACGGTATTGATGATCTAATAACCGATAATAAATATTATGACACCCGCATTGATGGGAATTATTACAACCGCCAACGCGATATGAGTTATGGATTAGAGGCAGGTGTAGAACACCAGATTTATAACTGGTATGGATCACCATTTAACATCACTAATAACCAAATTGATTCTTCTTTCCTAGACGATGTGGATCAAACGTATTTTAGTGCTTATGCTGGAGGGAATATCGCATACGACGACGGCTATTTTAAGAAAGCAAGTACTACGTTGCGCTATACAGCAGATGATTTTTCTTCTTCGGAAATTAATCTACGAGTACAACCAGAATTTGCTTTTCCAGTGTCTGATCTTAACTTTAAAGTAACAGCAGATCTTGATTACCTCAATGGAAGTTTTGAAGAAGGCTTTTTTGGAGGTGAAGGGCCTAGCTATAGTTTTTTAAATGCAGGGCTCTCCCCTTCATTAATTTATAGCGCTAATGAGCTCACGGCAAACTTGGGTGTGCGCGGATATGTTTCCTTAGACACAGAGGCTAGTGAAACGGACTTTAATATTTACCCTAATATAAGTGCTACGTATAATCTTGTAGATGACCTCGTGGTTGCATATGCTGGAGCAGAAGGAGGCTTAACGCAGAATACGTATTATGACTTTAAAAATGAGAACCCGTTTATCTCTCCTACGCTGCTTATACAACCTTCTAGCACACTGTACGAGGCTTTTGGAGGAATAAAAGGTAAATTATCAAGCGTCATTGCCTATAATTTAAGAGGATCATACAAAGACACAAATGACCAAGCCTTATTTGTAAGTAACATATTTAATTTAAATGAAAGTAACGAACAACCTTATCAGCAAGCAAATTCTTTTAATGTAATTTATGATGACATTAAAACACTTAACGTATTTGCCGAATTACAAGTAGAAGTATCTGAAAATTTTGCTATAGGTGGTCACGTAAATTTCAACTCTTATACGTTAGATAACCAAGCAGAAGCATGGAACTTACCCAACATTGACGCAACAGTCTTTACACGCTTTAACATTACAGATAAATTATACGGAGGCGGCGCTATCTTTTTTGTGGGAGAACGCGACGCGCAGCGTTCAATTATAGGAGTAGTACTAAACTCAGAAACAATAACACTTGACAGTTATCTGGATCTAAACGCTAACTTGGGCTATCGAGTAAGCGAACGTCTTTCTGTTTTTGCAAAAGGAAGTAATTTACTATCGGATAATTATGAAAAATGGGTTGACTTTACCGTGCAAGGCATTCAAGTATTAGGAGGGGCTACCTATAAATTTGATTGGTAACAACATACCTGGTAGTTTTACATAACAAGAAAATAAAATGCCAAATTGCAAAATAAACATATGATATGCGGTTTAGTCACATAAATAACGTCACTATTATTGCTATCTCTTCCTTATTATTAGCGGTTTTAGGCTTTGCTCTAGACCTTCATGAACGGGTTCAAGATGTGAGCGTGAATATCTTTGAAATCTTAATAATGACTGCGCTAATCTTCACGTTTCTTTGCTTGTTATACGGTATAAATTATCTTATTTTTAAGTTCGTTACAGCAAAGAGACACTAAAATTCTTAATTGTTTTGGCTTTCGCCAAAATGTTAAAGCATCATATCATTTGTGCTGCTTTGTTTACTTTTGCCCAAAACTACACCACATGCGCTTTTTACTATCCATTCTATTAGTCACTACCTTATTCTCTTGTGTTTCAGATAAAAAAGAAGCAGACTTGCTTATTAAAAACGGAAGCATTTATACGGTAAATGCAGATTTTGATATGGCCGATGCAGTTGCTATAAAAGATGGAAAAATCATCGAAGTTGGAAGAAAACCAGAACTTGAACTGAAATATTCTTTTAAGGAAGTTTATAATGCCAAAGGGCAAACGGTACTTCCAGGACTCTACGATGGTCACGCGCATTTATACAACTTAGGTGTTTCTATGCAGCAAGTAGATCTATCTGGCACTGTGAGTTATGCAGATGTTATAGACAGGGTTGTGGCATTTCAGAAAGAAAAAGGAGCCAGTTATATACGCGGAAGAGGATGGGATCAAAATGACTGGGAGGTAAAAGAATTTCCTAATAACAAGTTGCTAGACTCGCTGTTTCCAGACACGCCGGTGGCCTTAACACGAATAGATGGTCACGCTATGATTGCCAACACTAAAGCGCTAGAGCTTGCAGGAATTACGCCAAAAACAAAAGTTGTTGGCGGTTCCATTTTACTCGAAAAAGATGCAGCAAATAATCCTAAACTGACCGGACTTTTAATTGACAGCCCGATGGGATTGGTTAAGGACACCTACCCAAGCGAAAGTGAAGCCTATATACGTAATGCGCTTAAAGATGCCGAAGAAAAGTGTCTCGCCTTAGGTTTAACGACTATTAATGATGCCGGTTTAAACAAAAATGTGATTGATGTTATTAGTGCTATGCAGCAAGAGGGTAGCTTAAAAATGAAAGTCTATGCGATGATTAGTAATACCTCAGAAAATCTTGACCATTATTTAAATACTGGCATTGTTAAAACAGACCGATTACACGTGCGCTCTGTAAAGGTATATGCCGATGGTGCTTTAGGCTCTAGAGGTGCTGCAATGAAGCACTCGTATAGTGACGCATCTAACCATTTTGGAGCAATGATTACATCGCAGGGAGAACTAAAATCATTAGCAAATAGAATCGAAGCAGCTGGTTATCAAATGAATACACACGCTATAGGTGACTCTGCAAATGTTGCTGTGATAAGAGCATATAAAGAAGCAATTGTTGATAGTAAGGATATGAGGTGGAAAATTGAGCACGCTCAAGTACTTTCTAAAGAAGACTTCAATGCTTTTTCAAAAAATATTATTCCCTCTATACAACCTACGCACGCGACGAGCGATATGTACTGGGCAGAAGATCGTGTAGGTAGCGAACGTATAAAAGGTGCTTATGCATACAAAACGTTACTAGACCAATCAGGCATGGTAGTTTTAGGGACAGATTTCCCTGTAGAAAAGGTAAACCCAATGCATACATTTTATGCTGCGGTAGCAAGAAAGGATTTAAAAAATTCCCCGAAAAACGGGTACCGTATGGAAGAAGCTTTAACTAGAGAAGAGACGTTAAAAGGAATGACCATCTGGACTGCTTACTCTAACTTTGAAGAAAATGAAAAAGGGAGTATCGAAGCGGGTAAATTTGCAGATTTCACCATTCTAGACCGTGATATACTAAAAATAACACAAGACTCTATACCGGTAACAAAAGTAATAGCTACTTTTATCAATGGGGATTGTGTTTATCTTAGGGAATAAAGTTATTAGCTAGTAACATTAAAAAGAAGTAACAATTACTGTTAACTGAGACAGAAAAAAAACCGATTAACGATTTTGGATTTTTGATTATTAAAGTAAAATTTAACGCTTATCTAACTACATAATATTGTATGATGACGTTATAAAAGTTACAATTACCACTTGCAGATTAATAGAAAACAGCCACTATTTAGTTAGCAGTATTACAAAAATTTTACTACCTACTGGGACTACCACTAAAAACTTGGTAGACTAAAATACAATAACGATATACAGATACAAGCACAAAGGTTTAATTAAAAAGGCTACTTCCCTCCTTTTGCTTGTAAATCTTCGATACATAGATCATCAAAAACAGGAAGATTACCTTGACTTCTGTTTTTAAACCTTGTTTCCATCTGAGATCGAGTAACCGAGCTTGAGAAGAACATTAAACAACCTTCGATTACACAATGCTTATCATTAACTGTATCTAAGTGGTATTTTGCGTGAATATCATCATTAGTAAGATTAACTAGGCTAAAAAGATGTCCAAACTCGTGCTCACTAGTTACGGTTTCTAATTCTGCTAATGTCACATTATTGTTACCTCCCACAAAGTTGAACAAGGTATTTCTGTAAACCACCATGGATGTATTTTGGTAGGCACTCCCTAGCGTAAATGAAGTTTCTGTGTCATTTTCTGAACTTCCATTGGCAAAAAATACACTCACAGCGATATCATCATCTATCGTATATTGTGTTCTATATTCGTCTTCTATATCTCTAATCTCATCTAAAGAAAAAGGTGCATTATTAGGCGCGGGTATCTCGGTTTCTATAATACTTATTCCTCCAGGTTTATTAACTCTGGCTTCTAAAAATTGCTCTATAGCATTTATTGTTTCTAGTTTGGGTCTGGTTAAAGCCGTAAATAAAAACTCTATTCTGAGCTTTGTAAATGTATCTGCAGACAAAAGGTCTTCTCCAGAAGTACCTAAGGCCTTCCTATTTTCTGCTTTAAAGTCGGCTACCACATCGTCATCGTTATTTTTACAAGACACAACAGCGAGTGTTACAAAAAATAATATTGCGGAAATTTTAAAAAAATGAGTCATTGGTATGTTTTTTGTATTTTTGTAAATCTAAATATTTAATATATCAAAATGAAAATCAAATCTTTATTTTTAACGGTATTTTCTCTCTTTTGTTTTAGTATGATGGCTCAAGAGCTATCAAGACAAGAAAGTATCGTCAAATACCTTACCATTAATGGAACACATGCACAGTATAAAAGTGCATATGACCAAATGTTCGATGTACTAGAACAGCAATTTAAAGGTGCAAATGTACCTGTTGAAGTATGGACAGAGGTAAAAACTAAAAAACCAATGGCTATTAATCAAGTAGTAGGTATGCTTGCTTCTGCGTATCGCGAAAACTTTTCGAAAGAAGACATCAATAACTTAATCAATTTTTATAGTACAGGTACTGGACAGCAAGTTTTACAGGACCCTACTCAATTGAATAAGGAGCAAAATCAGGAACTCGCAAATTTTCACAGTAGCGTTACTGGTCAGAAAATGTTTGAAGTGCGACCTAAGCTAGAAAAAGACATCTCTCAAGTTTCTGAATACTGGAGCCGTGACCTTTATAAAAGCACACTAGATGCTTTAGCTGCAAAAGGGTATCAGGCGCAGTTCTAGGTGACTTAATTAAAGGAAAATTTGTAAATTATTATTGAGATCGACTGTAACGCAGTCGGTCTTTTTTTTGTGAATCCAATTTGATTTAGTGTAAATATACTGCCCTGTTTTTAACGTTTGAATCTAGAGAAATTATTCGCCATTTTTGTGACGTTTAAAGATCTCGTTACCATCACCGTCTAGATAACTATAAATTCCTTTGGGTGCACCTTCTTTGATGACCATATAACTGTAATCGTTAGAAAGTTGCTCGAGATACACCTCGTTATCACTTAAATAAGAAGTTATTATACGAAATAGATTCACGCTAGTTTTTAACTCCGAATCATACGCTGGCACTTCACTATTAGGCCATTTAATTGCTAAAGCACTACCAAAAACACTTCTTCTAATCGCTAAATTATCCGTTTTATAAGTGGTAAGCTCTGTAGATTCTAAACCTACATAACCACCGTGATCTGCCATAATAATAATCATCGCATTTGGGTCTTGTTCTTCTATTTTTAGAATCATGCGTTTTAAATGATCGTTACTTTCTTTTAGCTTTCCTAAATACCTAAGCCGCTCCCCTTCTATTCCTTTACTATCGTATGATTTTGAAGTTATATGACCAGGACTAATGATTTGAATAAACGTAAATTGCGGATTATTAGGCAAAATGTCCAGCTGTTTTTCTAAATCAAGATGAACATCTTTTCTAATCTCGAGACCTGTTGTGATAAAAGAAATTTCCTCTTTAGAAAAATTTACTTTATCATAGCCTAATTTGGCTTTATTGATTAAAAAATAAGGCTTTTGTCCAATAAAGGATGTGCTGTAGCCATTATTTTTTAATATTCGTAACACACTATTATCCCCGACTATAACTTGCCTTGCATTAATCGTTTCGCTAAAATTAGACCCTTCATTATAGTAATGATGCTTCATCATAAACAATGAACTATTAGAAGGCAAGGTAGCGCCATAGTTATTTCTGAAATCAGGATATTTTTTAAAATTTTTTGCTTCTAAAAAAGTCTCAAATAGAGTATTGTCAAAATTATAGGTTGGTGAGGCTAACATATTAAAACTAGCATACCCATCGGGTTGAATAAAATAAATATTAGGTTTTATCTTAAACGTTGCATCTTCAATGCCATCCGGTTGTTTCATCCATTCTGTCGAATAATTAAGCTGTCTATATAAGGTAGGCACTAAAGAAAATAAACCAATAAACGCTAATAGTAATTGAAAGACAACGATCTTCTTTAAATGCGCACTTAAAAACCGAGCGACAAGTCCCGCAATGAGAAATGCTACAATGGTTATGACCCATTGCACGCTACTATACAAACAGAGCTGAATAAACAGCAAAAAAGCAGCAACATTTAAAAAGGCGTAAATATGTACTTTCCAAGTTGCAAAGCTCCTTTTCAAGATGATTTTTTGGAGTATCACAAAACCAATACTCGGTACAATTAAAAAGAAAGTTATAAACTTGGCAAAATGCTCGAATGAGTTTATTAGGGTGTAATTATTTGAGTAATAAAAAATAACAGGATACAAACCCGTTGCAATACCAATGATAAATGGCGCAACTGCATTTGTATTCTTTTTCCTATTCATCTTCTTTGTCATTGTTATATTGCTGGCTAGAACACATTATACTAATTCTTTTACTTGCGTTTCATTAAATACATTATCCGCTCTGTTCCCTCTATGGATTTTTTCTTTTCTATGGTAAAAAAAGTAGCATACCCTTCTTCAAATGCCGCCTCATTATAAAAATCAAAATGCTGTATAAACTCTCTTTTTCTAATGAGTAACGAATGTACCCAAGAGTCTTCTCGCTTCGGAAATTCTATAATTAAAGTATGAGCGAAACTTGCAAAAAATTGAGCAGATTTTACAAACGGTACATTTCCGGATAAGGTTATATGATGTATCAAGGCAAGTGCCATAGTTACATCTGGGGCATACTTTTCAAGGCGTTTCAACAGTGATTCACGCTCTGTATTATTAAACCCTATACCAGGGGCTGGCTGCAACACGTCGCACACAAAGGCAAGCATATTTTGTTCTTTATTTTTTGAGGCTTGTTTGTAGTTTTGGCCCACTGCTTCTGGATCAATATCGGTAACCAATACATCGGCCACATCGCTTAAAACCTCACGTGCAAATGTCCCGTCATTCCCTCCTATATCTATTAATTTTTTAGGCTGCAACAACGACACCCACTCTTTAATCACAAGTGCCTTATTGGTAAAAGCATCCTTTTCATAATTGGTCTTAGTGTAATAATCGCCCCATTCTGTGTTCTCTTCAATAGTCAGTTTCTTGATATAATTAAACAGACTATCAATAATGTTATTCTGGGCTTTTAGAGAAAGCGATATGGCCTTTGTTTCTGCATTATAATCTTTATTGTGCTTGCCTTCTGCTTTTGCTAATAAATGAATATTGGTGTATAATGTTGGGCTCAGTTTTGTTTTAAATGGCAACATCGATGCAATTATATCCATAGGAATGCCATCGATATGCGTTTGCATCATCTGGAAGATTTTAGCACCGTGATATTTGGCTAATACTAGCGGCCCAAAAAAATGAGTAATAAATTGCTTATAGGCTCTCCACGGAGAACCCTCCTCATAAAAATCAAAAGACAAGGTGTCTATAAAAATAGGTTTTCCTTTATGAAATGTGATGTTGTAAGCAGATGCATCTTTTAAAATAAATCCTTTGGACAAGGCGAATTTATGCACTTGTAACGTATGTAAAGCTGCGTGTTTATATTGCTCAAAACTCCACTCGTAAGGATTGGTGATAAAAGGAATGGGGTCTGGCGTGATTACAATGCCATGTTCCGTCACTGCCGTTTCTTGATGACCAATGAGCAGTTTGTTCTTTATTAACGTTTTAAAAACGCCTTTTTCTTTTAGCGCTGCGTATTGTTTAAAATAGATAGGATTGATTTGACGTCTTAGGGTATCGCCATCATAGAACATATAACCCGATGGATCTCTAAACGAAGCCTCGTGTGCGGTACTATCGATTTGATTTAACATCATCATCAGTTTCATCAATGTCTATAGAATCGTAGTCATCGTCTTCTTCCTTATTTAAACCAAAAACGCCTTTGATTTTATACATCACGCCTTTAGAAAATAACAGAATACCAGCGGCAAATGCCACTAATCCTTGAATAATCATGGCTCCTAAGCCTGGATCAAAATATAAGAAATTCATAGTTCTAAATCTAAGC
The DNA here is from genome assembly GCA_023301205.1 of Flavobacteriaceae bacterium. Classification (GTDB taxonomy): domain Bacteria; phylum Bacteroidota; class Bacteroidia; order Flavobacteriales; family Flavobacteriaceae; genus Patiriisocius. Next base: position 6,567 of record JALZVC010000234.1, on the reverse strand, counting down.
ACAAATTAACAAAAATTGTAGGTTTTAATGAGCACTACGGTTGGTTTTCTTTTTTGAGGTTTATTTTGTTATTTTCGCTATGAATTTCGGAAAAACTACCACAGAAAATTTGGAATGATCGGAGTATATTACCAATTCAAAAAAACACTTCTTAAATCACTCAAGATCAACCTCGGGATTTAACAAAGTGTCTTAAATTAAAGTTTCCATTCTCAATAAACCTGTACCAAAACTATTCTTTACTCAGTAACAGCAACATTAGACAGCTTATCTAAGGCCCCTGTGATCTTGGTTATCTGGCCATCAACTTCGCTAAGCCCGTGTCTTTCTGCCAAAAATTCTGGGTTATTGTAAGCGACGTGTACTGCCCCATCTGCTGTTTCGTATACTAACATCTTTTGTGGCAAGTATATTCCTGCAGTTTGACTGCTTTGCATTAGCGGTGTTCCTAAATTTGGATTACCAAATATGATAAGTCTAGTGGGAAGCAATTCTAAATCAACTGAAGTAGCACTTTTCTGATGATTGATCTCGGCCATAATACCAAGGTTAGGATTACCATCAATAGCTTCAAATAATTTAGTATAGGTTTTATCAAAACTATTCGCACTTACCTTGATGATGATACCTTCCGCTAATTTCACATCTGTTTTACTAGCTGACACCTTATCATCGGTAATCATACCCGTAAATTCATTGAGTGCTTCATTGATCTTCGTTAAACTTGCTACTCCTTCTAGTCCGTGACGTTGAGAGAGGTATTCTGGGTCATTAAATGCTACTCTCGTGATGCCATTACCATCTTCATAAATCAAGAACTTCTGTGGAAGATCTAAACCAGCTAACTGATTCTTCTGCATTAAAGGTGTTCCCAAAGCAGGATTACCAAAAATTAATACACTCGTGTTATTTAGTTTTTGACCTACAGAAGCAGCATTAGCTGTATGGTTTACCTGAGCAACCACGGTAATAGGAGGTGCCGCCGTCAATGCATTTTTTAATGCACTCACGGTTTCAGTATAAGACTGCTTACTTACTGCACTAGAAAAGCCAATTAGCGCTATTTGCTTTGGTGTACCTAAACTCTCTTTTTTGTCTTGTTCCTTACAAGCACAAAAGAGACATAAAGACAAAAAACATAAATTAAATAATTTCATATATAATTGTTTTAATCGGAAATAGTCTTCCATGAACAAAAACGCAACGAACTATTCAATTCTAGATTCGTGCGCATGCGAAGTTCGTTCATTTTTTTGAACTATAAAACACATCAACATACGGCCCTAAATTTTAAGAATTTTCAACTATTGGTATTTATCTGATTGATGCTCCATCTTATGGTATGTTATCTACCTAGATACAATACACTCAAGACTAAGTTTTCTAATTAAAGTATCGGAACTAATATAAAGGTCATTTTAGGCAGCATTATAAACCACTAACTAGCAATTAGGTTCTTGAAAAGTATTTACAATGGAAACTAAGTGACAAACTATCTTAAAACAAATGACTAAATTAAGTTAGTTATGAATTTCTGAAATCACAACTAACTTATTACAAGTAAAGTACTAATAAAGTTGAATAATAACTTCAAAAAAAAACTCTTAAACCTAATTATTTTGTACTTTAACGGATAAATAAACATTATTATGCAACTAAAGTTGATATTTTTCTTATTATTTTCTATGATTTACTTGACAAGTATTTGTCAAACAAGTGACAATAGTACAGATACAACGATCTATCAAGTCCAAGCAATTAAGACGTTAAAGTCAATGGACTCTCTAGGTTTAATGGCATTTATGGAGGGTCGTTATTACGATTCTTTTAAAGTACACGCAGATCTATTGGAAAAAGCAAAATTAGCTAAAAATGACTTTTTCATATTAGTAGCACATTCTAGATTAGGATATGATTTTTTAGAACAAAACGATACGATAAGCGCAGAGAAAAACTTTAATACAACAATGGAATACGCTATAAAGTTAAAAAATAATCGATATTTAGGAAGTAGCTATATGACGCTTTCGTTTATCAATTTTGTAAAAGGCGATGATGTTAAAATAAAGAAAGCCATTGAATACATGGATAAAACAGTGGCGCTAAATCTCAAAACGAAAGACACAGTCAATCTAACGAATACATATTACAACTATTTAAACAATTTAATAAAAGTTAATTACCTTGAAAAAGGTGATAGTATTATTAAAAAGATAGATAATGTTCTTCCTATGATGGAAAAATCTACTGACAGCTTGTTATATGTCGATTATATGCCACTAGCTGCGTCATTATATAATCTTAAAAAAGAACACAAAGAAGCTACAAAATACCTACTACCCTGCCTTGATGATCCAAACTTTAAGAAAGAACGGTTTTCACTTAATCTGGCTAAACTATATAAGGAGTATAGTATATCCCTTGAAGGAATGAAACAATATAAAAGCGCTTTAAAATACAATCGATTATATGACTCTATAAATTCATTAAACATTGAGAAGCAAAAATCTAAAGAAACAGCAGAAGTTACAGCCCAATTTAAAGTAAAAGAATATAAAGAGAAAACGACAAAAGCTGAGTTTGATTCACAATTAAAATCTGAGAAAATAAAGAACAAAAACACAATTAACATTGGGCTAATTGTTGGAACTATTATTTCTCTATTTTTCTTAGGATACTTCTATATAACCTCTAAAAAACGAAAGAAACTCGTGGACGAGGTTCGTATTAAAAGTCAAGAATACTTGCAAGCTAAGGAAGAAGCAGAACGATTAACACAAGCAAAAAGTGCGTTCTTTTCTACTGTAAGTCATGAATTACGAACACCCTTATACGGGGTTATTGGTTTGAGTTCTATTTTGCTAGAAGATGAAACTTTAGCAAAGCATAAAGAAGATATAAAATCCCTTAAGTTTTCTGCAGATTACTTGCTGGCACTAATAAATGATGTTTTAGAGATAAATAAAATAGACTCTAATAATATCGTAAATAATCAAAATGTCTTTAACATAAAGAATTTGTTAGATACAATAGCGTCATCGTTTGAGTATATGCTAATTCAAAATAAGAATCAAATACACATAAACTTATCAGAAAACACTCCTGTTCTAATTAAAGGAAATTCCATTCATCTTTCCAGAATTTTAATGAATTTAGTAGGTAATGCCTGTAAATTCACGGAAAATGGACATATCTATATATCCCTAGAAACAGTGCTAACAGATGCTAATTTTGTGGAAATTAAATTTAACATTAGAGATACTGGAATAGGAGTTCCAAAAAATAAACAAAGTACTATTTTTGAAGAATTTACTCAGGCAGATTCTGTAAATTATTATTATCAAGGTACAGGATTAGGGCTACCTATTGTATCTAAATTACTTGAGGTTTTAAATTCTAAAATATTTCTTGAAAGCGAATTAGGAGAAGGAGCTCATTTTTATTTTACATTAAAATACGCAGCAGTAGATCTTGATGTATTAACAACTAACGAAATCCCGTTAATTTTTGATCATACAATTTTAAGAGAAAAAAGAATCCTAATTGTTGATGATAACCGTATTAATCAAATAGTAACAAAAAAAATACTTGAAAAAGAAGAAGTAATTTGCACTATAGCCAACGATGGAGAAGAGGCTGTCAAATTGATAAAAGCAAATGAGTATGACTTGGTTTTAATGGATATTAACATGCCCGTAAAAGACGGTATTCAATCAACTCAAGAAGTGCGTTTATTTAATACTAAAGTGCCCATAATAGCACTCTCTGCTGTTGAGATAGAAGAACTGCGTTCTCAAGTTTTTAAGATTGGTATGACAGATTTTATAGTCAAGCCTTATGATATTAAAAAATTTAAAGATATAATCATAAAGCACATAATAAGTGCTAAGTAATGGATGTATCTAATTAATACAACCTCTTTTTTAAGGAAGTATACAAGTTTTAAACTCACTATATCAACGCATAAGGTGAATTAATTCTCACAAAAAGACTCACAGGAATCTAAACAGGATAAACGCACAATGTAAAAAAAAGCCTTTCTCATTGCTCTTAAGCGTCGCGTTGATTTCCTGCAACAAAGATGATGATGATCCTACTAGAAATGTGACAACGTCGTTAGACGGAATCTGGTTTCGGTTACTTGCTTTTGCGAACCTACTAATCTAGCAGTTGGTGAAAACGTTTGGGGATTTGATGTTGACTAATCATTACTACAAGTTGAAAATATCAATACTGAAGAACCACACACTCTTTTAGATACGGGTACTTATACCATAACTAGTTCCGAAGCTAAAAATACCATACAGCATATTGAGTATGATTTCTTTTTTGAAAATAGCATCTTATTCCTCACCAATGAGCCTGAACTTGATGGCCTATTATAGAATTTATACAGGATAAAAAAAATCTGCATTAAACAAATACCCTAGGGCAATGTAAAATGCAGATTAATATATATTCAATCTATACTATTTCCGAAGAAAGACTATAGTTTATTACGCTTTCTATCTGTCGCTTTTAAATATACTTTACGGATACGTAAGAAGTTAGGTGTCACCTCAACATACTCATCTTTCTGTATAAATTCTAGCGCTTCTTCTAGTGAAAACTTGATGGCTGGGACAATCTTTGCCTTGTCATCTGCCCCAGAAGAACGTACGTTACTCATCTTTTTCGTCTTCGTGATATTTACTTCCATATCATCTTGACGTGTATTCTCACCTATCACTTGTCCTTCGTAGATATCCTCGTTAGGATTTACAAAGAAACGACCTCTGTCTTGTAACTTATCAATAGAATAAGGAATAGCAGAACCATTCTCCATAGATACTAAAGATCCATTTTGACGTTCTGGAATACCTCCTTTTAAAGGTTGGTACTCAATAAAACGATGCGTCATAATCGCTTCACCAGCTGTAGCTGTTAACAGTTGATTACGTAGTCCAATAATACCACGAGATGGAATCATAAACTCACAAATCATACGATCACCTTTAGCTTCCATAGACACCATTTCTCCTTTACGGATACTAACAAAGTTTACAGCAGTTCCACTTACGTTTTCTGGTAAGTCAATAGTTAACTCTTCTACTGGCTCACATTTAACACCATCAATCTCCTTGATAATTACTTGTGGCTGTCCTATTTGTAATTCGTAACCTTCACGACGCATTGTTTCAATCAATACAGATAAGTGTAAGATACCACGTCCAAATACTAAAAACTTATCTGCACTTCCAGTTTCCTGTAAACGCATGGCTAAGTTTTTCTCAAGTTCTTTTTCTAGACGCTCTCTTATATGACGTGATGTTACAAACTTTCCATCCTTCCCAAAGAAAGGAGAATCATTAATAGTAAACAACATGCTCATCGTTGGCTCATCAATAGCGATAGTCTTTAATGCTTCAGGGTTTTCAACATCTGCAACGGTGTCGCCTATTTCAAACCCTTCTAAACCTATTAAGGCACAAATATCTCCAACTTTAACTTCTTCTACTTTTTTACGGCCAAGACCTTCAAAAGTGTGTAGTTCTTTAATTTTTGTTTTTATAATCGTTCCATCTGCTTTTACAAGAGAAACACGCATTCCAGGCGTTAACGATCCACGTGTTAAACGACCAATAGCGATACGTCCTGTAAATGAAGAAAAATCTAAAGAGGTAATTAACATTTGAGTAGTACCTTCTTCAAATTTAGGAGGAGCAACATTCTCAAGAACCATATCTAGTAATGGCTCCACATTTTCTGTTTCATTCTCCCAATGATCACTCATCCAGTTGTTCTTTGCAGAACCATATACTGTAGGGAAATCTAACTGCCACTCTTCTGCACCAAGCTCGTACATTAAGTCGAACACTTTTTCGTGAACAATCTCTGGTGTACAGTTTTCTTTATCCACTTTGTTAATCACAACACAAGGCTTAAGCCCTAAGTCTAATGCTTTTTGTAATACAAAACGCGTTTGTGGCATAGGTCCCTCAAAGGCATCTACTAGTAAACAAACACCATCTGCCATATTTAATACACGCTCTACCTCTCCACCAAAATCGGCGTGACCAGGGGTGTCAATAATATTAATTTTTGTGTCCTTATAAACAACAGATACGTTTTTAGACGTAATCGTAATTCCACGTTCACGTTCAAGATCGTTATTATCTAAGATTAAATCTCCTGTATTTTCGTTTTCACGAAAAAGGCTACAGTGATGCATAATTTTATCTACCAGGGTAGTTTTACCGTGATCTACGTGAGCAATAATTGCAATATTTATAACTTTCATTTTCAATGCCCGTGAAGTCGGGTAACCAATTAATTAATAGTAGTCTATATTGTTAAAAAAGAAATAATTTTTGTTTCATTCTAACAGGGCGCAAAAGTAGTGTATTTTAATGGATTAGCACGTTTTTTTAAGTGAGTTTATTTCTTCGGAAATGATCTGAATATTTTATTTTATATTTATATTGTATTATTCAATTGTTATTATAATGAAAAGAACGTTACTTACACTTATTTTAGGACTCAGTTTTGGGCTATGCTTTGGGCAGTTTGGCAATCAAGTAGTGATTA
>JALZVC010000233.1 GCA_023301205.1 Flavobacteriaceae bacterium | reverse complement strand
TCAAAAGTTTCGATGGTAAAATTTTCTCCGTCAAAAACCCCATAAGTATATTGTGTAATCCAGTCGCCTAGATTAAAATACGTAGAATTTTCACCTACCTGTATTTGCATATTGAGGTGTCTGTGACCAAATACAAAATAATCGTAGTGTTTTGTTTCTAATTTTCTTTTCGCATATATAGCAAGCCACTCATTTTCTTCTCCAAGAAATTTTTTATCCTCTTCGCCAGAGATAAGCTTATTTTTTACCGAAAGGTATTGCGCAAGACGCATTCCTAATTCTGGATGAAACCATCTAAAAAGCCACTTAAAGACAGGGTTTGTAAACACTTTTTTCATTCTTTTATAGCCTATATCACCAGGACCTTTACCATCTCCATGGCCCATTAAAAAGACCTTGCCATTTAATGTAAATTCTTTATTATCACGGTAGGTAGGGATATGTAGCTCTTTCTCAAAATAGTCTTTCATCCATAAATCGTGGTTCCCCACAAAGAAATGAATAGGAATACCGCTATCACTTATTTCTGCAAGCTTTCCCAATACGCGCACAAAGCCTTTAGGTACTACGGTTCTATATTCAAACCAAAAGTCAAATAAATCACCTAATAGAAAAATGGCGGCGGCATCTTCTTTGATTTCGTCAAGCCAGCGAACAAACTTTTTTTCACGTGGCAAGCTATCGGCAGCTGTAGGAGCTCCTAAGTGGTTGTCGCTAGCGAAATATATTTTTTTTCCAGAAGGGATTTGCATAGTACAAAGATAGCATTTCTAGTTTTCAGTTTTCAGCACTAGTAGCTAGTAAAATAAATTTTATAAAAGTATTCCTATTTCCGAAGTGAAAGCAAGCAAGTACATTATTTGAGAAACTTAATAGCTGCTGCTTACTGCCACTGCTACTGCGTACTTTATAGGCTCAGTGTCCAGTTAATTATCACTTGCAAACCACTCTGCAAAGCTGGTTGCAGTTTCTTGAAGTCTTAAAGAATGTAAGGCAATAGTATCTGGCAAACGCACTTTAATTTTTTCTGAAAAGTCAATGACCATCATTTCGCTAGTAGGTTGGTAATCTGCTAAAATAACGGAATGTCCGCGGTCACTTAGTTCTTTTGCCAACTCTACGTGAGGTGTGTTTTTGTTAAATACTGTGGCGTGATCAAAAACATCTACAATTTCTTCTTTTACAATTTTTTTGAGATCGCTAAAATCAATGACCATCCCGTATTTTACATTGCTGCTGTCTGAAATAGGATTCCCGATAACAGTGACAGATAATTTATAACTGTGGCCGTGAACGTTGCGACATTTGCCATCGTAGCCGTAAAGGGCGTGACCCGTTTCAAATGAAAATTGTTTTGTGATTCGTATTTTAGCCATTTTTAATTTCCGCAAAGGCGGAAAACTTTTTAATATTAGACTCAAATGTAAAAGTATTACTAGTGTACAAAAAAGAATTGGTTACTTATCTTTATTTTTTCTACGCTTCTCCATCTCCTTCAAGTAGCGCCAGTTTTTATATTTTTTGAAGAGTACGGCAAAAATAGCGATGAGTCCAAGAATCATCAAGCCACCTTTACCCGTTAGGTATTCAAAAACTTCCATAGTGAATAATTTTGCACACAAAAATACGATATAAATAGGTTATTTTTTTTAAACAACCATCACAAATTGATAGGATGGATTGCTATTAAGTAGTTTGTTTGCATTTGTGGTAAACGACAAATGCTTTTTGTAATAGCTAATTTAGGTTTAACACTTATTTCTGAAATAGTACAACATCAAGATTTTGCATTTAACGTGTTATTTCTATAAGGTCATTCTACTTATCCTGTTTCGTTTTATCTTGGTTTAATTGCTTAAAAACGATCCGCTTTTCTTCAAAGGAAAATTCTTTATTTTCAAACCAATCGTGAATCGCAATTTTTTCATTTTCAATTTGTGCTTTTCTAATGATTTCTAGCGTCATTAGATGCCAATGTGTTTTGCGATCACGGTTTACAGAATAGCCTATAGGTTCAATAAATGAAGTTTTGGGTTGGTTCACTAATTTGACGCCATTTTTTAATACCGCCAGCGTTTTTGTGAGTTCTACCACCTCAGAAAAACTAAAACGCATAAAATCGTCAAAGCCTTGTTGCTTGACGTTGTACATTTTATCGCCTATTTGAAGTTCGTTCATTGGAGTAGGTAAAATTCAAAAAAATTATCAGATGCGCAACTACATGTCATAATTGTTATTGACAGGAATGGTCTAATTTTATTAACTAATAATAATTACAACCACTCTTTTTATCTTCAGTATTTACCGTTTTGCAAGCGGTAAATATTTTTTATAATATTTGATAACAAGGGCAATTCCACGCCAGAACACCCAAACAATTATAGCTAACCAAATACCCCACAAGCCCCATCCTAAATATTGAGACAGTAAGAGTACAGGAACAAAACCGAAAAAAGTAGAAGCCAATAGGACATTGCGTAAATACCCCATCTCGCCGAGGCCTTTAAAAATAGCATCTAAGGTAAAAGCAATAGCACTAAAAGGAATACAAAATAAAACCATATAAAATACACTAGCATATATGTCTAGAACTTGAGCATCTTTATTATATATCCAGCCCAGGGTATCATAAAAAACCAACCCAAGTAATACAAGTATCGCGGCAACAATAGTATTGTATAACACCACCTTTTTTGTCAATTGCCACAAAGAATTAAAGTTGTTTTCGCCTAATAGTTTTCCACCTAGAATATTTCCGGCAGCGCCGTAACCATCTAAGAAAAACGCTGTAAATAACCAGAGATTAAGCGCGATGGTATGCGCGGCAACAATAGGAGTGCCCAATCCTGCAGCGCTGCGTGTGGAGAGTATAAGCGCCACATTTAAGGCTACAGAGCGTAAAAATAAATTAGCGCTCATCACCACAAGTCTGTTAATTTCTGGATGCAGCGGAAATGTTAATCGTAGTGATACGTTTGTTTTTTTCAACACGAGCACGAGCGATAAGACGGCCATAATTCCTTGCGCTGTTAAGCTTGCCCAAGCGGCACCAACAACCCCCATAGCGTCAACATAGCCTTCTAATCCGTACACAAATAAGAAATCTAACCCAACGTTTACACCAGCACCTATGGCGGCAACAATCATAGGCCAAAAGGTGTTTTGTAAACCTCTAAAAATACCGAAAATTGCAAAAGTGAATAAAGTTAGTGGAAAGCCCCAAACTCGAATATCATAGTAGGCAACGCTGAGGTCTAGAATCATCCCTTTTGCATTGAGTAGTGTAAATATTTCTTCTACAAAAAAGTAGGTAGCTAGCAGCAGCATAATGCTTAGCCCAATGTTAAAATAAACAGCTTGTGCTGGAAAACTTTTTAGATCCTCCATAGTACCAGCACCTAAGTTTTGTGAGATAATGGCCGAAATAGCACTTCTTGTTTGTCCTAATATCCAGATGAGTGCAGATAAAAATGCGCCAACAATACCTACGGCAGCAAGAGATTCAGTGCCAAATTCTGGAATGTTACCTACTACTGCGGCATCTGTACTGGACAGAACAGGTTCTGCTATACCGGCAATTATAGCAGGTATCGCTAATTGTTGTATTCTTTTAAATGAAATATTGGTAAGCGACATAGTTTTGCAAAACTACCACTTGCGTTTCTTATTAGTTACTATTTTGTTTGGGATCTTAATTTATAAGACCAATTCATAACAATAGAATGGCGCTTCACTTTGTTTAGGAAAGTAAATATTAGTTAACCGCTTGTATCCCCTATTTTTATAAAATTTTTGATTTCGAGTATTTAAGCTAAAAGTATCTAGTCTAATAGAAATGGCTTGCTGCGCTTTGGTAAAATCCTCAGCAAAATCCATTAGAATTTTTGCGTTTCCTTGGTGTTGAAAATCTGGATGAATAGCCAGACGATGCAGGTAATAGTTTAACCGATCTTCTGTTAACCAATTAACGGCTTCATATTCACTATCTTTTAATATAGAGATGGTAATGCAACCTATTATTTCTTCTGAAATAGGATCGACCAAGACATATAATTCTTCCCTCTTTAAGTCGCCTTCAAAAGCTTTTATATTGGGATAATGCGCGTTCCATTGAAATATATTTTTAGAAATTAAATAGTTCGCACAAGCCTGTGTTATGGTAATTAAATGCTGAAGATCTTCCTGTTTTCCTTTACGT
>JALZVC010000232.1 GCA_023301205.1 Flavobacteriaceae bacterium | reverse complement strand
CTTCGATTTCAGCTTCTTTTCGCCTTCATCATCCCACTCATTTCTCCTATAGCCACTACTTCTTCCTTTTCATTGGTCATTCTCACCTTGCACTTTAGTTTTCCAAATCTAAAATACATGCGTTCAGAAACCACGGTTACTTTTTCTCCTGGATATACTGGCAAATAGTAATCAACATGCATCGTGGTAAATGCCATTTGTATTTCCGAAGTTATTGGAGCAGAAAGATGAATACCTAAACACACTAAGCCTATTTGTGCCATACATTCTGAAAGTATGACACCGGGTGTCACCGGATTATCTTTAAAATGTCCTTTATAAAAATAGGCGTCTTTTTTAAAGGTATAAATCCCCTTAGCGCCCTGATCATCTACAGATTCTAAAGAATCTACAAACAAAAAAGGGGCTGTGTAGGGTAATAATGCTATGATTTCTTTAGTTGTCAAAATGTAAGTATTCGTTTTATTAAACCTAATAAATTTGTCAGGTTGAGCACAATCGAAACCTCCTCATACCTAAACTAGATTATTGCAAAAATCGTTCTATCTCAATGACTCACCACCATCTACTTTAATAATATTTCCGTTAATCCAGTTGGACTCTGGCAAGGTCAACACATATACAGCGTTTGCGACATCTTCTGGCATTGTTAACCTTTTAAACGGATTTCTCTTCTTTGCCATTTCGGCTAGTTGTTCACTCCCAGGGATCATAGCAAAAGAGGTTGTCTGTGTAATTCCAGCTTGAATGCAATTACTTGTAACACCCATTGGCGCTAGTTCTACTGCCATTTGTCGCATTAAAGCTTCAAGGGTTGCTTTTGCAGCAGAAACGGCTCCGTAACCTTCCCATATTTTTTGATTTCCTTCGCTTGTAAACGCCATATTACTCACGCGGTCTGCAAACACATCATTTTTAACACAAGCCCGAACCCATTGCCACCAACTCGTTCCCATTGCGTGAATGGTAATATCAAGATCCGTCTTACTTAATGCTTCAGTATCTGAAATCATTGGTTTTAAACTCCCCTTAGCAACACTGTGCACTACTACAGCGATTGATTTTTTACTAACTTGGCTTAAAACCTCATCAATAACTTCTGCTTTAAGTGCATCTTTATTAAAGATTTGCACTATTACGCCATTATCTCGCATTGCTTCAAAGGCTTCTTCGTTTTTATCAGCATTGCTCTTTCTATCGCGATACACTATGCAGAGGTTAAAACCTTCACGCGCTAGTTTATGCGCAGTGGCTAATCCTAGCCCACTGCTTCCTCCTATTATTAATGCTGTTTTATTGTCAGTATTCATAGTTTAGCATTCGCCAGTTATTTGATCACAAGATTCTCCGTCTGCAATTGTTTCTATAGGCGCTAATTTATTGAAGGCTTCAAGAAAAACACTACTAGGCTGTGCTCCGCTAATGCCGAATTCATTATTAATGATAAAAAAGGGAACTCCCGTAACGCCTATGGATTGCGAATGTGCAATCTGTTCTTTTACTTTTTTAGCAATTGCCTCATCTGCCATAATTTGATCTACTTTAGTAGTATCCCAATTAAAATCTGCAAGGATTTTATATACTACTTGGTTGTCATTCAGTGGATTTAAATCTACAAAATAAGCCTTTAAAAAACGTTCTTTTAATTGATCTTTAAAACCCTCATGTCCTGCAACGTGCAGTAATTGGTGTAAATGCAACGTGTTTACAGAAGTCCATTTCTCACTAAAATCAAAATCAATCCCAACTTCTTTACCTACGGTAGTAAGATGATCTGTCATCGCTCTCACTTTTTCTATGCTTCCAAATTTGTTTACTAGATATTCATCTCTTGTAAATCCATCTTTAGGCATATTAGGGTCTAATTGATATGGATGCCAGTGTACTTCTACTTCTGCTCCTTTCCATTCTTTTAATGCCTGCTCTAATCTTCGCTTACCGACATAGCACCAAGGGCAAGCCACATCTGAAACTACATCTACCGTTATCTTCTCTAAACCCATAGTCTATACTTTATTTTTAAAACTCAATCAATATTCGCTGCGCAGAAAATCCTGGGCCAAAACTCAACATTAATCCCAACTCTCCTTTTTTAGGTTTTTTATCCATAAAACGTTCTAAAACATACAACACTGTTGCGCTACTCATATTACCGTATAATCGTAAGGTTTCTTTTGTATCGTCTATATTTTTACCCAGCACACCAAAAAGATCCTCCACCGTCTGTACAATTTTCTTCCCACCGGGATGGAAAATAAGATGATCCACATCATCAATGGTCTTTCCGCTTTTTTCTAAAAAAGGATGGACGATATCTGGAAAATGGTCTGAGATTTTCTGAGGCACTCCTTTATCAAGTATCATCTGCAATCCCGTGTTCACTAGCTTAAAACCCATCATATCTGTAGCATCATAAAAATGATACATTGCGTGGTCTAAAATCTTTGGACCAGTAGTATCTTCTTCCGAAGACATTAACACACAGGCTGCTCCATCCCCAAAAATTGCTGCGCTTACCACATTTGCCATAGAATAATCACCTAACTGAAACGTAGCAGACGGAGATTCTATAGCAATCACAGCAGCTTTTTTATTTGGGTTTGCTTTTAGAAAATTCTCTGCGTATATCATACCACTTACTCCTGCGGCACAACCCATTTCTGTTACAGGTAATCTTACTACATCTTGCTTAAGCCCTAATTCATTGATAATATAAGCATCTACAGAAGGTATCATTATACCTGTGCAGCTTACGGTAATTATAAAATCTATGTCTTTTGCGTCCCAGTTTGTTTTTTCTAATGCGTTTTTTAATACTTGCGACCCCATTTTCTTAACCTCACGCACATAGATATCGTTGCGTTCTTGAAAAGTGGTGTTTAAGAAAACCTCTGTAGGTTCCATCATGGAGTAGCGTTTATCTACGCCAGCTCCTTCAAATATCTTGATAACTTTCCTTTTAAAACGTGACTCCTG
>JALZVC010000231.1 GCA_023301205.1 Flavobacteriaceae bacterium | reverse complement strand
CTAATCTCTTCATAATCGTAGCCTTCAATATAATGCAGACTAATAATTTGTCTGTACTTATCGTTTAGCTGATTTAAACCCTGCATTAATTGACTTGCTTGTACAGTTTTAAAATTTGCTTCGTAAATATCAAAACTAGAATCTTCCTCTATTTTATCAACGATTGAGATTCCATTGTTATCGTCTACAGATACATATTTTAAAGATTTTTTGTATTGCGATATACTGTTGTTTATGACAATACGCTTTAGCCAGGCTCCAAATGTCGCCGTACCCTTAAAACTATCTATTTTGTCAAACGCCGCAATAAAGGATTCTTGCATTACGTCCTCTGCCTCCGCGGTGTTTTTTACAATGCGCACCGCGACATTATACATAGCCTTATTGTATCTATTATAGATCTCGAGTTGCGCAAGTTGGTTTTCCTTTCTGCAAAGCGAAATAAGAACAGATATGTCGGTGATGGTTAGTGACAATTAATTTGATGGTTGTTTAGTAAAAGATAAAGGTAAAACCAGATTGTTACACTTTTGGTAAAATTTGTTTTAATCTTTTTAAATAGTAGGTAGCGGATAGCTAGTAGAGAATAGGCATACGGAATATAGACGTGACTAATTATATAAAATTTAAAAAGAACTTACAGTTAAAGTCTAAAAACCCGAAATACCGCTTCGCTGAAAGAAGAAAAACCATTTGCTTCGACTTCCTACAAGAGGTACGATGGGCAGACATATTGAAAGATGAAGGACAAAAAAGAGACAGTAATTTTATATTAATCACTAATTAAAAGTGGTCAATGCTATTTAGGCATGGACAAGCTTCCAATGACGAACTTCCAAGCACCAACGAATACCTTGAATCTAAAATTTTAAATTTCAAGCGGCTTGGCATAACAATTGAATTATAAAATTCAAGGGAATTCTAATACCCCAAAACTTAAAGGTTTGAGCGTTTCCGGGTAAAATAATAATAAAAACTATAGGCTACGTGTCAACATTTATGACACAATGTCGTTAAATATATATATGTCAAAATCTAAATTATTATCACTAGACAGCATGTCATTGCAAGATTTGCAAGATGAGGCAGACTTAATTCCATTAATGAGTGCCGAGGATGAAGAAGAAATGCAGCGTGAAAACTTGCCCGAAACTTTACCTATACTTCCTTTGCGAAACACGGTGTTGTTTCCTGGTGTTGTGGTGCCTATTACTGCAGGACGTGATGCTTCTATAAAACTGATTAACGAAACCAATAAAGCAGGTAAAGTTATAGGGGTTGTGTCGCAAAAAGATGAGGATAAAGAAAACCCAGGTATTGAAGATATCAATACGATAGGAACAGTGGCACGTATTCTTCGTGTGCTTAAAATGCCAGACGGGAATACAACGGTTATTATTCAAGGTAAAAAACGTTTTGAAGTGGCAGATGTAGTATCTACTGAACCATACATGACTGCTACGGTAAAAGAAGTAGCAGAGGCAAGGCCAGCAGAAAAAAACAAAGAATTTAATGCGATAATAGATTCTATTAAAGAATTAGCATTAAAAATTATTAAAGACAGCCCTAATATACCTAGCGAGGCTTCATTTGCGATTAAGAATATAGAGAGTAATTCGTTCTTAATCAACTTTGTATGCTCTAATTTAAATATTTCTGTAGCAGATAAGCAGCGTATTCTTGAGATTAACAATCTCAAAGATAGAGCATTACAAGCATTGAAATATATGAATATAGAATTTCAGAAGCTATCCTTAAAGAATGACATCCAGTCCAAGGTACAAGAAGGTATGAGCCAGCAGCAGCGCGAGTACTTTTTACATCAGCAAATTAAAACCATACAGGAAGAACTTGGTGGTAATGGCAGCCAAGCTGAGATTGAAGAAATGAAATCTAGGGCAAAGTCTAAAAAATGGAAAGAAGATGTGCAAAAACATTTTGATAAAGAGATTTCAAAATTGCAACGCATGAATCCACAAGTAGCGGAGTATAGCATACAACGCAATTATCTTGATTTGGTATTAGAGCTTCCTTGGGAAGAGTTTAGCAAGGATAAATTTGATTTAAAACGCGCAAAGAAAATACTGGACAGAGATCATCACGGCTTAGAAGATGTAAAAAAACGGATCATAGAGTATTTAGCGGTAGCTAAATTACGTAATGATATGAAGTCGCCTATTCTTTGTCTCTATGGGCCTCCCGGAGTAGGAAAGACTTCATTAGGTAGATCTGTTGCAGCATCTTTAGGTAGAGAGTATGTGCGCATTAGTTTAGGTGGTTTGCGTGATGAAGCAGAGATTAGAGGACACCGTAAAACATATATTGGGGCAATGCCTGGTAGAATTATTCAAAGTTTAAAAAAGGCAGGGACAAGTAATCCTGTATTTGTTTTAGATGAGATTGATAAATTATCAAGCGGAAATCAAGGAGATCCTTCTTCTGCGTTGTTAGAAGTATTAGACCCTGAGCAAAATAATGCTTTCTACGATAATTTTTTAGAGCTAGGATATGACCTTTCTAAAGTTATGTTTATTGCTACTTCTAACCGTCTAGACACCATACAGCCCGCATTACTTGATCGTATGGAGATTATCAATGTCTCTGGATACACCATTGAAGAAAAGGTAGAAATTGCAAAGAAGCACTTATTACCTAAACAATTAAAAGAACACGGCTTGTCTAAAAAACATTTGACAATACCTAAACCACAACTTGAAAAAATAGTTGAGGGGTATACAAGAGAAAGTGGCGTGCGTGGTCTAGAAAAGCAGATTGCAAAAATGGTGCGTTATGCGGCAATGAACCTTGCTATGGAGGATACCTATGAAAATAAAGTGAACAACCAGATTGTTATTGATGTTCTTGGCTCTCCTAAACTAGAGCGCAACAAGTATGAAAACAACGACGTTGCTGGAGTGGTAACAGGTTTGGCCTGGACTAGAGTAGGAGGTGATATTCTTTTTATAGAGAGTATACTATCTAAAGGAAAAGGCAACCTTACAATGACTGGTAATCTGGGTAAAGTAATGAAGGAGTCTGCTACTATAGCTTTAGAGTATATTAAAGCAAACGCAGATAAGTTAGGAGTTGACTCAGAAGCGTTTAGCAATTATAATGTGCATTTACATGTGCCAGCAGGAGCAACGCCAAAAGATGGGCCAAGTGCCGGTATTACCATGTTGACATCTTTGGTGTCTTTATTTACGCAGCGAAAAGTAAAGAAAAGTATCGCTATGACTGGTGAGATTACCTTAAGAGGTAAAGTATTGCCAGTGGGCGGAATTAAAGAAAAAATTCTTGCTGCCAAAAGGGCACGTATAAAAGAAATTCTCTTGTGTGAAGAGAACAAAAGAGACATTGAAGAGATTAATCCAGAGTACTTAAAAGGATTAACTTTTCACTATGTTAAAGATATGAGTGATGTTCTTGACTTAGCATTGACAAAGGATAAGGTAAAGAATGCTAAGAAACTCTAACCATAATTATCGTAAAATAAACTGCCGCAATTACTATAATTAATACAATTATAGTAATTGCGGTTTTTTGTTAGTAGTCCTTTTATTAATCGACCTTGTAAAAGCTTTTTTACCTTTTGAAAATAAATTAATATTGCAGTCGTTACTACTATAACTATTGGTTACAAAACTTTATATGCAGAAGCATTTTATATTTCTTTTTTTATTAGCAATGTCAACTGCAGGCTACAGTCAGATAGGGGGGCGCGCCACTTACCAATTTTTAAACTTATCAAATAGCCCAAGGCAAGCGGCATTAGGAGGTAAAACAATTACTAATTATGATTACGACCCATTACAAGGCTTATTCAATCCAGCGACTATTAATCCAGAAATGGATAATCAACTATCGATCAACTATACAAACTTCTTAGGTGATGTAAATTATGGTACGGCGGCGTATGCCTATTTATGGGACAGGAGAACACAAGTGTTACATACCGGTGTTACGTATGTTAACTACGGACAGTTTGATGGTTTTGATGAAAATGGCGAGCCTACTGCTAGTTTTACCGGAAGTGAAGTGGCATTTTCTGTAGGCCACGCTAGAAATATAGCTTGGACAGATTTTCACGTTGGTGTAAATCTTAAGCTTATATCTTCAACCTTAGATCAGTACTCTTCATTTGGGGTAGCACTAGATATAGGTCTATTGTATTATTATCCAGAATGGGATTTGAATATTTCTGGAGTAGCTCGTAACGTAGGTACTCAGATAACTCCTTTTGACACTCAATTCGAGCGTTTACCACTTGATGTGATCTTCGGGATTTCTCAAACACTAGAGAACATACCTATTAGATGGCATTTTACGTTGGATAATTTGCAACAGTGGGAAATAGCTTTTTCAAACACTAACCGTGAAGTTACTGATCTAGAAGGAGAAACCACGCGTGAAAATGTTAATCTTTTCAATAACGCTTTTCGTCACATGATTTTAGGTATGGAACTTTTCCCCGAAGGTGGATTTAACATACGGTTAGGTTATAATCTTCGAAGAGGTGAAGAGTTACGTGTTTTAGAACAAAGATCTTTTGCAGGTTTGAGTGCGGGATTATCTATTAAATTAAATAAAATTCGATTAAGTTACACCTATTCTCAATTTAATAACGCTGCTGCTTCAGGGCAATTAGGACTCAATATTGATCTTAATGATTAGAAAAATTACTATAGCGATAGATGGCTATTCGTCTACGGGAAAAAGTACAGTTGCAAAACAATTAGCAGATTATCTTGACTACATCTATTTAGATTCTGGTGCTATGTATCGTGCAGTTACATTTTTTTCGATGGAAAATGGACTTATTTCTTCTTCTCATTTTGATAAAACTAAATTAATTGCGTCATTAGATCAAATAACGATTGGTTTTGAAAATGCACAACCTAATCAAACAGCAGATGTCTTGTTAAATGGTGTAAATATAGAAAATCAAATTAGAACACTTGAAGTTTCTTCTTTTGTAAGTCCTATAGCTACTGTACCTGAAGTTCGAAAAAAACTAGTGCATCAGCAACAGCAGTTAGGAAAATTAAAAGGAATTGTGATGGATGGCAGAGATATAGGTACCGTCGTTTTTCCAGATGCTGATCTTAAAATATTTATGAATGCATCTGCTAAGCATCGTGCAGAGAGACGTTATAAAGAGCTTTTAGAGCGTGGTGATGACGTTGTGTATAAAGAGGTGTTTGATAACGTAGTAGAGCG
>JALZVC010000230.1 GCA_023301205.1 Flavobacteriaceae bacterium | reverse complement strand
AACATCAAACATCTAGCCCCGGCCCTAAAGGCTGACAACTAAGATTGTTAAGTTATAAATATTGGCACCCATTAAGGTCGGGAAAATCATTACAAATCCATCACTTTAAAATCTAGGGTTTCTATCAAAATGATAAATTAAAGTTAAATCATTTTTTGTTACTAACCGCTTGTTTAGTTTTGTACAACAATTAACTTACCATTGCCAAGAACTAAAGATTATATAGAAGAAGAAGTAATCGAAAAAGCCATGAATTTATTCTGGAAAAACGGTTATCAAGCAACTTCAATGCAAATGCTTGAAAAAGAAATGGGAATTAATAAATTCTCAATCTATTCAAGTTTTGGCAGTAAAAAAGGAGTCTTCATTAATAGCCTTAACTGTTATAAGCAGAAATTAAACAGATTAACAAATACTCTAATACAAGCGAATAACGGTGTACAGGCGATAAAGGATTATTTCTATAATTTTATTGAATTTTCTAAGGAAAATGAAATAGCCAAAGGCTGTCTAATTACAAACACAACAAATGAAATAGGCAACGATGCAGATGAGCAAATAAAAAACACTTTAACCAAATTTACAGAAGACGTACGTACTTCTTTTATAGGTGCATTGCAGCAAGACAGCACTAAGGATGCCGCTACTATAGAAGAGCAAGCAGATTATTTAATCATTTCCATTTTTGGTTTATCTGCTGCAACTAGAGTGTTCAACTCCAAGCAATTGGATAATTACATAACAACTATTTTTAAAAGCATCTAATATTTAATAAACAAAACCTAACCGCACGATTAGACTACTAATTAACACAAAAACAAATTAATATGACTACATTAAAAATACATGACATCGAGTCTGCACCAGAAGGAAGTAAAGCACTATTAGAAGGATCTTTAAAAAGTTTCGGGATGATCCCTAACCTACACGGTGTTCTAGCGGGTTCACCAGAAACGCTTGCAGCCTATCAAACCTTACACAAATTATTTTCTGAAACGTCATTTGACAATGATGAATTAACGGTAGTATGGCAATCCATTAACGTAGAGCACGCTTGCCATTATTGCGTTCCTGCTCATACCGCTATTGCACACATGATGAAAGTAGATGCAGCAATTACAGATGCTTTAAGAAATAACACGCCCTTGCCATCAGACAAATTACAGACATTAAAAGATTTCACCTTAATTGTTGTACGTAACAGAGGTCACGTAACTAAAGAAGATTTAAACACCTTTTTTGCTGCCGGTTACGGTGAGCAACAAGTATTAGAAATCATTTTAGGGGTATCTCAAAAAGTGATTAGTAATTATGCAAATCATATATCTAACACACCTGTTGACACTCCTTTCAAAGAATTTGCTTGGAAAAAATAATAGCATAACTCTTTTAAATCTCCAGATTGTTTTCCTTCGGGAACGTTCTGGAGATTTTGAATTTAGCTTTCATAAGAAATGATGTAGAGAAAAAACCTTTCAGTTGATAATACATATAGTGGGAGTAAAAAATTTCTATTTTAAGTAGCATACCCGTAAAATCAATCCTACTAAAAACACCGCAACGTTTAAAACTTTAACATTATTAGGCTTTAAAACACCTTAGTACTCCTTACTATTTCTACTATATTTACAAGACCAATAATCAAAACAGCATCCAAATCTGGGTAACACATATTTATCTTTATGAAAAAATTACTTACGCTCTCCTTACTGGTGTGTAGCTCTTTGCTTTTTGCACAAGATTACTTTCCAGAGAACGGTGTCTTAAAACAAGCAGAAACACAATACACTGCTTTAACTAATGCCACTATTTATATAACCCCTTCACAAAAACTTACTAATGCGACTATTCTTTTTAAAAACGGAAGAGTTGTTGAAGTAGGCGCTAATGTATCTATTCCTAAAAATTCGGTGGTAGAAAATGTGGAAGGAAAATACATTTACCCTTCGTTTATAGATATGTATACTTCTTTTGGGGTAGAAAAACCTAAACGTGCGGGAGGCAATGGGCGCTCTCCTCAATATGATACCAATCGTGAAGGTTTTTACTGGAACGATCATATTATGCCAGAAAAACGTGCTATGGAGCAGTTTTCTTACAACAAGAAAAACGCAAAAGATATGCGCGCTGCAGGTTTTGGGGTGGTAAACACACACATTCCAGATGGTATCGCAAGAGGTACTTCGGCAATTGTAGCACTAAATGATGTAGATGATGATGCCTATCGTATTATAGAAGACGACGGTACGCAGCAATTTTCATTCTCAAAGTCTGTGACTTCTGGGCAGTCTTACCCTACTTCTTTAATGGGGGCTATGGCATTATTAAGACAGTTTAATCACGATGCAAAGTGGTATGCAAATGGTAATAGTGCAACAAAAGATCGTTCTATAGAAGCCTTTAATACCAATAAAAATCTCCCATTTATTTTTGAAGCTGGCGACAAAACAAATGATTTACGCGCAGATAAAATAGGTGATGCCTTTAACAAACAATACATTATTGTAGGTGGTGGTGATGAGTATGAAAGTATCAATGTTATTAAAGACACAAAGGCATCTTATATTATCCCGTTAAACTTCCCAGCAGCTTTTGATGTGAGTAATGCCTATTTAGCAAATTACATTTCGCTAGAAGATATGCGAGAATGGAACCAAGCACCAAGTAATCCTAAAGTGATGAGTGATAATGGGGTTTCTTTTGCACTCACTACCTATAAATTAGACAAGCCAACACAATTTGACGCAATGTTAAAAAAAGCTTTTAAATATGGCTATGATAAAACCAAAGCGCTTGAAGCATTGACTACAACACCAGCGAGTCTTTTAGGCAAGTTAGACCATATAGGTTCTTTACAGAAAGG
>JALZVC010000229.1 GCA_023301205.1 Flavobacteriaceae bacterium | reverse complement strand
CTACCGCCTTCTTTTTTGAAAGCCGGACGTAATTTTGCTAGAATTTCTTTTGATGAGTTTGGTTTTATAAACTCATCATCTTTAAATATGATAGGGTCTTTTTTTCGCTGCGGAATTTCAACAGCAACAATTTCTTTTGCTAATCTTCCAGACTTTTGAGCTGCGGCAGCTTTCATCTGGCTGTTATATGCAAAAGCATCTTGGTCTTCTCGAGAGATGTTATATTTCTCTACAAGATTTTCTGCGGTAGTCCCCATTCCGTCAACACCATAAAGTGCTGCCATTTTAGGATTTACAAAACGCCATCCAAAAGTTGAATCATACATTTTACTATCACCACCAAAAGCTGTTGAAGGCTTTGCCATCACGTAGGGTCCGCGTGTCATATTCTCAACACCACCTGCAATAAACAAATCACCGTCGCCAGACTTAATGGCTCTATTTGCGTGGATTATTGCAGAAAGTCCGCTACTACATAATCTATTTACTGTTTCGCCAGGAACCGAAAATGGTAATCCCGCAAGAAGTAAACTCATACGAGCTACATTACGATTGTCTTCACCTGCTTGGTTTGCACACCCCATAATAACATCTTCGTAAGCGTCTAATGGGATATTTGGATTCTTATCCGTCACCGCTTTAATCACGTGTGCTCCTAAATCATCTGTGCGAATGGCACTTAATGTCCCTTTATAGTTTCCTATTGGAGTTCTTACTCCGTCAATGATATATGCTTCCATAATGATTTTTAAACTTTCGTTACTCGTTTAATTTAATTCTTATATTTTCTTATCGAAGAATAGACTTTGCAAATCAAAATTCTTCTCCCGATAGCTATCGGGACGTTAATCTTCCGTCCAATCTTTACTTGTTCTATAAACCACACCTTTAAATAACGCAACCAAATCATCACCTCTCTTCACCTCAACAATATTAAACCCTACTTTATTTTTTTGCAAATTTAACGTCGCTTCAGCGGTGATATAATCACCTTCGATTAATGCTTCAATATGATTGATGCTAGTGTCTATGGAAACTGCAAATTTACCATGTGTATTTGCAGTAAACCCGAAAGCAGTATCTGCTAGACTATAACTAATACCTCCGTGCGCCTTATCCATACTATTGAGCATTTCTTTACGTATGGTCATTCCCACTTTTACGTGACCAATTTCACATTCAAGAATTTCTATTCCTAGCCAAGTTGAATAGGCGTCTTGGGATAGCATTTTGTATGGTATTTTGTTTCCTTGCATTTTTATCTTTTTATCAAGCTGAGTCCATTAATCAGGCTCAGGGTGACAGTTCTGTTAATTAAAAAACGTTCTATGCTCTCTATTCATTCTTCTCAATAAAGGTGAACACCTGTATCTATCTTCTCCATATTCTTTATACAACCCATCAAGTGCTTGCACGCAATTATCAATACCTAATTCATCTGCCCAAGTCAATAACCCTTTTGGGTAATTAACTCCTTTTGTCATTGCATTATCAATATCTTCTGCGCTTGCAATGTTTAAAAACAAGGCATCTGCAGCTTCGTTTATGAGCATAATTATAATTCTGTTTAGTATGCTTTCTAGCAGTTTCTCATCCTTTTGCGGCTCCGGCTTTTTTGCGCCTTCTGCATAATTGTAAAAACCTCTTCCAGATTTTCTTCCTAAATATCCTGCTTCTGCAAAACGTTTTTGCGTAAATGCCGGTTTGTATCTTGGGTCATAATAAAAAGCTGTAAACACGGTTTCGGTCACTGTGTAGTTTACATCGTTTCCTATAAAATCCATTAATTCAAAAGGGCCCATCCTGAAACCTCCTTTAGATTTCATTGCATAATCTATAGTCACAAAATCCGCGATTCCTTCTTCGTAAATACGCAATGCTTCACCATAGAAAGGTCTTGCCACTCTATTTACAATAAAGCCTGGTGTATCCTTTGCAATCGCCACTACTTTTTTCCAACTCTTAATGGTTTCTTCGGAAATTTTAAGCACTTCATCACTGGTCTGAATTGCTGGAATTACCTCTACCAATTTCATAAGTGGCGCAGGATTAAAAAAGTGAATACCCACACAACGTTCCGGTTTATCTAAAGACGAAGCAATCGAAGCTATTGATAATGAAGACGTGTTTGAAGCAATAATACAAGCATCAGAAACATAACTTTCTAACTCTTGAAAGACCTTTTTCTTAATGTCAAGATTCTCAATAATTGCTTCAATGGTCATATTACTATCTGCCAACTCTTTTAAAGAATTAACGTAGCTTATATTGTCTTGGATTCTTGTTTTTTCTTCAGCAGTAACTCGCCCTTTTTCTACTAAGCGTATCATTATTTTTTCTAGACTAGCTTTTGCTTTATCAAGTGCTACTTGGTTTAAGTCAAATAGCTTTACCATACAACCTGCTGTGGATGCAACTTGTGCTATTCCAGAACCCATTGTTCCTGCTCCTATTATTCCTATGTTGGTTATTTTCATTTAAGTTTAGTCTGTTATATCATACCTCTTGACTGTGCTCGAGGAGACATAGTGATTTATTTCCCTTTAAAAACAGGTTTTCTTTTATTTACAAATGCATCAACTCCTTCTGCATAATCTTCACTTTGCGCCGCTTCAATCTGTAGTTTTCCTTCTATATTTAGTTGCTCTTCTAGCGTATTTTTCATAGAGTCATTAAGCAAACGCTTAGTCATACCTAATGCCTTTGTTGGCATTTGTGCTAATGTAGTTGCGGTCTTCTGTATTTCTTCTTCAAATGCTTCTAGAGAAGTTACTTTATAAATCATTCCCATTTTCTCTGCTTCGGTCGCTGAGACTTTATCACCCAAAAGCATTAAGGCTGAAGCTTTTTGAAAACCTATTAATCTTGGTAAAAAGAACGTACCGCCGCTATCTGGCACCAAACCTATTTTACTAAATGCCTGTATAAAACTTACTTTCTCGTGGGCAATTACAATATCGCAAGCAAGAGCGATATTAGCACCTGCGCCTGCCGCTACACCATTGACGGCAGCAACAATGGGTTTTTCTATACTTCTAATTCTTGAAATGATAGGATTATAATGCTCTTCTAGTATTTTTTTAAACCCCGGATTTAATTCTGGTGTAGTTACTTCTTTTAAATCTTGTCCAGCACAAAATGCTCTCCCGTTTCCAGTTAAAATAATGGCTCTAACAGCCGCATCTTTTTCGCAAGCATCTAATTCATCTTGAAGCAATAATGCCATCTCACGATTAAAGCTATTAAATACTTCTGGACGGTTTAGCGTTAAGGTTGCTACGCCGTTGTTTGTTTCTTTGGTTATTGGCTGGTTCATAAGATATTGTCAGGCTGAGCTTGTCGAAGCCTTGTTATTATTGTTGCCCTTCGACAAGTTCAGGGTGACAGTTAATTTTAATCTACTTACTTTATTTCAAACATTTAAAATAGTCAAATGGCTCTTGGCAATCATCGCATTTAAATAATGCTTTGCAGGCTGTAGAACCAAACTGACTTACTAGATGTGTATTTGTACTTTTACATTGCGGACATGTTACTTTTTTTGCATTGCCAAGCAACACCTCTTTGTCTGCTGTTTCTGAAAGCGGTCTGGCAATACCATATGTTTCCATTTTCAACAACCCCGCTTCGCTAATCCAATCTGTACTCCAAGCTGGGCTTAAAACCAACTCTACCTCAACAGTTTTACCTAAAGGCTTAAATGCTATTTTCAAATCGTCACCTATTACATCCATTGCTGGGCAACCACTGTAGGTTGGTGTTAGTTTTACTTTTATTACATTATCTACTTCAATTGCTTCTCTAATTACCCCCAAATCAAGAACCGTTAATACCGGGATTTCAGGATCACTTACCTGTTCCAGAATTGGAATTAAGTGTTGATCGATATTTGCGGTTAGAGTTAGTGTCATAAAAATTAGAGATTGTGGAATAACGATTTTTGATTATTGAAGTTTTACTTCTCAAATCAAAAATTTTCAATCGTTAATCATTACTACCATTCCATATTAGGATAGGTCCGTTGCATGTATTGCAACTCACTTAAAATGTATCCCATATATTCACTATGAATTCCTTTTTTACCGCCTCTTAAAAAGTATTTACTTTCTGGCACTGTAAGGTTTGCTTCTTTTAAAAGCTCTGAGACTTCTTTGTAATAGGCTTCTTTTAATTTTGAAACATCTACCGCTATCCCTTCATTAATAATTGCTTGGTCAGCTTCAGTCACATCAAACAACTCATCTGTATAGGTCCATAAATCATCTATTGCTTCTTGCATTTTCTCATTACTCTCATCAGTTCCATCTCCTAATCGTTTTACCCAGTCTCCAGAAAAACGTTTGTGATAGCTTACTTCTTTAATTCCCTTTTTAGCAATTGCAGCGAGTGTTTTGTCTTTGCTGTTTAGCATTTCGGTCATAAATAATAGATGAAATACGTCAAACAAATATTGACGTCCCATTACGTATCCAAAATGTTCATTAGGCTGTTCTACTAATAAAACATTCTTGTATTCACGTTCTAAACGCAAAAAAGCAAGATCGTCTTCCGTTTTTCCTTCGCCTTGAATTTTTGCCGCGTATTGATAATAATTACGTGTTTGACCTATTAGATCTAACGAGATATTTGTGCCTGCAATATCGGTTTCGAGGGTTGGGCCGTGACCACAGAGTTCTCCTAGACGTTGTGCTAGTATTAGACTGTTGTCTGCTATTGATAATATATAATTATATAGATGTTCTTTCATAATGAACTTGAACTTGAATTCGAACTTGAACTCGAAGTAATTAATTTTTAAATTTTCTTAATTAATGTGACAATAATTCTTATTAACTCATCATTCTCTGCTCTTAAGGGATTCAATTTTTCTGCTGATAATAAATTAGCTTTTGATTGAATGTTTAAATTTCTTAACGACTCCCTCAATTCTTTAAGACAAATTCTTAATTTGTGAATTCTATCTTTATCTGTTCCTGCTCCCAAAGCCTCGCCGTAATTTAAAGCTGATGAGCAAGCAGAACGAATTAATTGTTTTGCCAAATACTCGCCAGAAAAAGACGTAGGCCTTTTATCTAAGAGTAAAATTATTTCCGCAGCAAAATCTTCTAATCTCTCGCTTAAATCATACTTTTTACTCATCTAATTCATTTTTCAATTTCAAGTTCGAGTTCAGGTTCATTTACATATGCTTTACCTCATCTGGTAAGTCATAAAAAGTAGGATGACGGTATACTTTATCTTGAGCTGGCTCAAAAAGTTCGCCGTTATTTTCTGGGTTACTTGCTGTGACATTACTACTCTCTACTACCCAAATGCTCACCCCTTCGCTCCTGCGTGTGTACACATCGCGAGCGTTTGATAAAGCCATCTCTGCATCTGCTGCGTGAAGACTACCAAAGTGTCTATGCTCTAATCCGTTTTTACTTCTTACGAAGATTTCCCATAAGGGCCAGTTTTTTGACATAATTTTATGTGTTTGACTTACGACCGCTAAGCTTAAAGACATAGTACGTACGACCTTTAGTCCTATGCCGTACGTCAAAAAAAATAAGCTTTTTTAGTCTTAAGTCCTATTTTTTAAATTGCTTTCTTTAATTTCTTAACTTCATTTTTTTCTGCGTGCGCCATTGCTGCATCGCGAACCCAAGCTCCATTTTCCCAGGCACTCACTCTCGCTTTCATTCTTTGCTTGTTGCAAGGACCGTGGCCTTTTACAACTTGCCAAAATTCGTCCCAGTTAATTTCTCCAAAATCGTAGCTCCCAGTTTCTTCATTAAACTTCATATCTGGATCTGGAATGGTCAAGCCTAACAAATCTGCTTGAGGCACTGTTTGATCTATAAATTGCTGACGCAAATCATCGTTAGATTTACGTTTCAACTTCCATTTCATGGATTGCTCTGTGTGTATGCTTTCTGCATCTGTTGGCCCCAACATCATTAAACTTGGCCACCACCATCTGTTTAACGCATCTTGCGCCATATCCTTTTGTTCTGGTGTACCATTACAGAGCTTATGCATTATCTCAAAACCTTGACGCTGGTGGAAAGATTCTTCTTTGCACACACGAACCATTGCTCTTGCATAAGGACCAAAAGAGGTATTACATAAAGGCACTTGGTTTATAATTGCTGCTCCATCAACTAACCAACCTACAGCTCCCATATCTGCCCAACTTACCGTTGGGTAGTTAAAAATGGAAGAATACTTTGCTTTACCAGAATGTAATTGCTCGTACAATTCGTCACGAGAAACCCCTAAGGTTTCACAAGCTGAATACAAATACAAACCGTGTCCTGCTTCATCTTGGACTTTAGCTAAAAGCGCTGCTTTTCTCCTTAAAGAAGGCGCTCTTGTTATCCAATTTCCTTCAGGCAACATCCCAACAATTTCGCTGTGGGCGTGTTGGCTCATTTGCCTGATGTGTGTCTTACGATACTTTTCTGGCATCCAATCTTTTGGTTCTATTTTTTCATCACGTGCAATACGTGCTTCAAAAATTTCTTCTAGGTTTTTAATTTGTTCGTTGCTCATAATGTTGGGCTTTAAATTTAAAATTAGGCTTACCCTCTCTGCCCTTTGGGCATCTCTCCCAGAGGGAGAGAATTATTCATCTTTTTGTTTGTAGATAGTTATTACACATCAAAATCTACTGTTACTTTATCTGCGGTTGGGACGGCTTGGCAGCTCAAAACAAGGTTTTGAGATACTTCTTTATCACTCAACGCATAATTTATTTTCATTTCTACGCTTCCGTCAATTACTTCGCATTTACAGGTGCTACAAACACCACCTTTACAAGCAAAGGGCAAATCTGCTCCAGCTGCTAGGGCTGCGTCTAATATATTATCATATTCTTTTGTCATTGTAAAGGCGAACTCTTTACCTCCATCTACAATAATTACTTCTGTTCCTTCTACATTTTGTTTTGACAAACGTTCTTGTCTTGCAATGTCTTCTTCTGTAAGTCCAGTTACAAACAACTCAAAATGTACATTCTCCTTGGGTAATCCAGCGTTAACTAAGTATGTTGAAACGAAATTAACCATCTTTTCTGGGCCACATAAAAACACTTCATTAGTATCTGGAATGTCTATAAACGACTTAGAAAGCACCTCCATCTTTTCATCATCAAATCGCCCATTAAACAACTCAATGTCTCTTTTTTCTTTCGTTAGAAAATAATTGATTTCAAGACGCCCAAAGTATTTGTTTCTAAGCTGCTCTAACTCTTCTTTAAAGATAATAGATTTAGCTGTTTTATTAACATAGAATAATTTGCAAGTAGATTCTGGTTCGCAAGCTAAATGTGCTTTTACCATTGATAAAACAGGTGTAATACCACTACCTGCTGCAAAAAATAGATAGTTTTTCGCTTCTAGAGGTTGGCACTCAACACCAAAGCTCCCTCCAGGCGCCATAACTTCAAGCATATCGCCTGTTGCTAGGGTTTCATTTACAAACGTTGAGAACTTACCTCCTGGAATTAACTTTACAGCCACCTTCCATTCTCCATCTGCCGGGCTCGAACACAGGCTGTAAGATCTGCGCGTATCTTCGCCGTTGATATTAGCTTTCAATGTTAAATATTGTCCTTGACGAAACTGGAATTCCTCTGATATCCCTGAAGGAACCTCAAAGGAGATTACAGAGGTATCACCGGTATCTTTATAAATATCTTTAACTCTTAGATTATGAAAGTCTGTCACTGGTTCGGTTTAACTATTAATTATACAAAACTAACGATTGTTAGTTAGAGTTGCAAACGCTTTAACTTTTTGTTAATAATTACAGTCCTAATTCATCCTAAGCAATTATACATTTACACAATCCCTTTTATCAAAACGGCTACCATATCTTTTTTCAAAAGATTGACATCCATTTTTCCGCGTTTTTCGTTCCAAAGGTAGAGTGTTCTTAGTGTGGAGAGGATAGAGAATAATATAACTTCCGGATGTTGTGGTTTTATTTCTCCTTCTTGAATGCCTCGTTTTATGATACTTCTAAAATTTTCTTCATACTCTTCACGCATTTTTATAACAGTTTTTAAAGCAGCACCTTCAAGGTGCATCCAATCATTATTAAGTGAAGCGATATTTTCGGAATACGTAACGGTAACATCAATATGGATTTCGACAACTTTTTCAATCTGTTTTAATGCTGTTGAATGCGTAGCAATGATCTTTGACATTTCCGAAGTAAACGCTTGCGCCACTTCTATAATAAGCGAAGATAATATTTCTTGTTTCCCAGAAATATGATTGTATAAACTAGATGCTTTCATCTCCATTACCTTAGCGATATCGCGCATAGAAACAGCGTTATAGCCTCGTTCTCTAAAGAGTGTGGCAGCTACTTTTATAATTTGATTTTTACGAGTAAGCTCCATGTACTTGTAAATATACGATTGATAAATTAACATATAAAATGAATATTCAAAAAACAACAATCGGTAGCATTTCATTACTTTTGAGTTATGATTGAAGAACGCATCGAATCTAACGAATTGCTTGACAGATTACCACCACATTTAAAGCAGTATATCAAGCCGCAGAATTATAAACATTACACCGCTGTAAACCAAGCTGTGTGGCGTTATGTGATGCGTAAAAATGTTGATTACTTAAGTAAAGTCGCACACGAAAGTTATCTTGAAGGACTTCAAAAAACAGGTATTTCTATTGATGATATTCCTTCTATGTATGGGATGAACCGTATCCTTAAAAAAATAGGCTGGGCAGCTGTGGCTGTTGATGGTTTTATACCGCCCAATGCTTTTATGGAGTTTCAAGCCTACAAAGTACTTGTTATAGCGAGCGATATTAGACAACTGGAAAATATTGAATACACGCCTGCCCCAGATATCATTCACGAAGGTGCTGGTCACGCTCCCATTATTGCAAGTCCGGATTATGCAGAGTATTTAAGACGTTTTGGCGAGATAGGTGCAAAAGCCATCTCGAGTGCGCACGATATGGAATTGTATGAGGCGGTGAGGACTTTGAGTATGCTGAAGGAAATCTCCCTCCCGACCTCCCCCGAGGAGGGAGGAGTTCATACTCTTACAGAAAAGCATTTGAGGAAAATCACTGCTGCTGAAAAACGAATAGAAGAACTTCAAATTAAAAAGGTAATCCCTTCGGAAATATCCTTGATTAGAAACTTGCACTGGTGGACAGTAGAATATGGCCTGGTGGGCAGTGTAGAAGCTCCTAAAATCTATGGCGCTGGGTTACTCTCTTCTATTGGAGAGAGTGAATGGTGTATGAAGCCCGAAGTACAAAAAATACCCTATTCCATTGATGCCGCATATCAAGATTTTGACATTACTAAACCGCAACCGCAACTCTACGTAACGCCAGATTTTGCGTATTTACAACAAGTACTTGAGGAGTTTGCAAATACCATGGCAGTGCGCAAAGGAGGGTGGCGAGGATTAGATAAGCTGGTAAAAAGCAAACAACTGGGCACGATTGAAATCTCTACAGGACTTCAAATTTCTGGGGTATTCAAGCGGATGATTCAAAATGAAGACAATGAAGTGGTCTGGTTTGAGACCAAAGGAA
>JALZVC010000228.1 GCA_023301205.1 Flavobacteriaceae bacterium | reverse complement strand
CATTGCCTCGTGCTTATTTGCAAGGGCTCTGTATTTTTCTTTCCAGTTGCTAAGTTCTAGATCACCTACACGTATACCGTTTCTGCCCGTTTTGTCCATATAAGTAGGTCCAATTCCTTTAAGGGTTGAT
Source organism: Flavobacteriaceae bacterium (assembly GCA_023301205.1). Lineage (GTDB taxonomy): Bacteria > Bacteroidota > Bacteroidia > Flavobacteriales > Flavobacteriaceae > Patiriisocius. Next base: position 4,570 of record JALZVC010000228.1, on the reverse strand, counting down.
CCTATTTTTGCTTTTCCTTTAGCCGCTTCACTTGCAGCATCAAGCAATCTATGTGTAGGTAAAATAAGATGCGCTTTTCTTGAAATGATAAGCTTTGCTTTGTAATCGATATCAAATTGATCAAGACCTTCTAATTCTTTTACAAAAACCACAGGGTCAATCACAACACCGTTACCAATTACGTTCATTGCCTTTTTATGGAAAATTCCAGAAGGAATGGTACGTAAAACGTGTTTTATTCCGTCAAACTCTAAGGTGTGTCCTGCATTAGGGCCTCCTTGAAAGCGAGCGATGATATCATAATCTGCGGTAAGAACGTCAACAATTTTTCCTTTGCCTTCATCTCCCCATTGTAATCCAAGTAGTAAGTCTACTGCCATAATTTAAGTATTGGTGGTGTTTTTTTTATTTCCGTAGAAGTATAACGAGTGATTGGTAATCTCTACGTCAAACACTTCTTCTATTGTTTTCTTGATATTTTGAATACGTGGATCGCAAAATTCTATTACTTCGCCACTGTTTAGAATCAGGTGGTCGTGTTGTTTGTCAAAATAGGATTTTTCAAAATGCGCCTGGTTTTTACCAAACTGATGTTTTCGCACTAGTTTGCAATCTAATAACAACTCAATGGTGTTATATAACGTGGCGCGACTTACACGATAATTTTTGTTTTTCATATTAATATAGAGTGACTCTATATCAAAATGTTCTTCTTGATCGTAAATCTCTTGCAAAATCGCATAACGCTCAGGCGTTTTTCTATGACCATTATCGCCTAGGAATGCCGTAAAAACTTGCTTTACGATCTCTTGATTTTTATGTGCTGTCTTTGTACTCATTTTCAGGGGATAAAAATAAGGCTTTTATACCCTTGTTACTTTATCAATACCGTTTATTTTCTTAATGTTTTGAACCAAGTTATCAAGACTGTTTTTATTTTTAACAACAACTACAATTCTTCCAGAAAATATACCATCATCACTATCAAAATGGACACTTCGCATATTAATGTGAAGATTGTTAGATACCACTTTTGTCACCTCGTTTACTAAACCAATGGTGTCTATTCCTGTAATAACTAATTCAGATTTGAACTCTTGTTGCGAAGAATCTATCCATGTTGCCTGCAAAATTCGATAATTATAATTGCTTTGTAGCTGGACTGCATTAGGACAATTCTTTTTATGCACTTTTATACCTTCGTTGATGGTAGTGAACCCAAAAACAGGATCACCTGGAATAGGGTTACAACATTTAGATAGCGTGTACTCTAACTTCTGTTCCTCTTTTCCAAAAACGATTTGATCATACTTTTCTGTGATCTCTTCTTTATTGACATCTGGCGGATTAGTGGGTTTTCTAATTTTCTTAAAGAAGCTAACTAAGGCATTATTTCTAGAGGCAACAAACTCTTTTAATTCCTTATTTTCTATGATGCCAGAGCCCATTCTGTAAAATAAATCGAGGCTTGTTTTGAGCTTAAAATAGTTTACCAATTGATTGACGGTCTTTTCATCTAATGAGATTTTCATAGATTTCAGTTTCCTGATCAATACTTCTTTTCCTTCTGCTGCAATTGCTTTTTTATCAGCATTTAGAGCAGTTTTTATTTTAGAAAGTGCTTTACCTGTTATGGCATAATTAAGCCAGTTATTAGTAGGTTTTGCATTTTCACTTGTAATGATTTCTACTTGATCACCACTTGCTAGTTCTCGACTTAAGGGTACTAGTTTGCCATTTACTTTTGTCCCACGTGTATGGATACCAATCTCGGTATGTATTTGAAATGCAAAGTCTAGTGCCGTAGCACCTTTAGGCAATGAGTATAAATCTCCCTTGGGTGTAAATGCGTAGATTTCTTTTGCGTAGAGATTGAGTTTAAATTCTTCAACAAAATCTATCGCACTGATATCTTCATTTTCTAAGGTCTCTTGTAGTTTGTTAAGCCAATCTTCTAGACCACCATCTTCCTCATCCTCATTCTTGTATTTATAGTGCGCAGCAAACCCTTTTTCTGCAATCTCGTTCATACGCTCGCTACGTATTTGTACTTCTACCCAGCGCCCTTTAGGCCCCATAACAGTGATGTGTAAGGCTTCATAACCAGTTGATTTAGGTGAGGAAATCCAATCACGAAGCCGTATAGGATTTGGCCTAAAGTGGTCGGTAACTACAGAGTAGATTTTCCAAGCTAAAAACTTTTCATTGGCTACGTCACCTTTATAGATAATACGAACTGCAAACTTGTCGTATACCTCATCGAAGGTTACGGTTTGCGCTTCCATTTTACGTCTAATGGAAAAAATAGATTTTGGTCTACCTTTTATCTGGTAGTTAAGTCCTTCAGAATCTAACGTGTCTTTTATCGTTTTAGAGAAGGTTTTTATATAAGCGTCTTGCTCTTCTTTACTTTCTTTTATTTTACTGAGGATATCATTATAGATTTCTGGCTCGGTGTATTTTAAGCCTAAATCTTCTAGTTCTGTTTTAATGTTATAGAGCCCTATTCTATGAGCGAGCGGTGCGTATATGTATAACGTTTCCGAAGCTATTTTTACTTGCTTATACGCCGGCATTGAGTCCATCGTCTGCATATTATGTAAACGATCTGCAATTTTAATAATGATTACTCTAATATCATCATTGAGCGTGAGTAGCATTTTCCGAAAGTTCTCCGCTTGCATAGAAACATCACCATCCAGGGGCATTTTAGCAATTTTGGTAAGCCCGTCAACAATGCGCGCCACGGTCTCTCCAAAAAGCTGTTCGAGGTCTGCAAGTGTGTATGACGTATCTTCAACCACATCGTGCAATAGGGCAGAGGCGATAGAAGTAGCGTCAAGACCAATCTCTGCAGCAACAATTTTTGCAACAGCAATGGGATGAAAAATATACGCTTCACCACTCTTGCGACGTTGTTCTTTATGCGCATCTACAGCCACATCAAAAGCCGAGCGTATCAATTTCTTATCGTCTTTAGATAAAGTACGATAGCTTATCTTTAATAAGTTTTTATACTCTTGGGCAATCGCTTTGTTTTCTTTTTCTAGCGCTTCTTCTGTCATAGAATAAATGTAGGCTGTTTTATTTTAATGACCAATTTTGAATGAAGGTAATTCTTGATTTTTTAAAAAAAGTTTACTTTTATAGCATATAGAATAAGAACTTTAAAATGAGCGGTTTTTAACTTCGGAAATTTTAAATACTTTAAGAATAAACTTTTATGATAATAATAGTTTTAGGGTGGCTAAGATGCTAAATCAAGTTCGGAATGTCAGGTTTTATTTCTTGAAGATGTGTTATGACTTAAACCTAATCTGTAAAAAACTAGAGAAGCTAAAAACCCAATAAAAGAAAAGCCTGCGAGCATATAAAACACATAAGAATGTCCAGTTTGTCCCTTCCATCCATCTAAGAAATAACCTATCATAGGCCCTGCAAAAATATCTGGAGTATACCCAATAAATGAAATTACTCCTACCGCTGTGCCAGTGAGTGCTAAGGGTATCTTACCTTCTTTCATTACGGCAAAGTAAAGCACGCGTGCGGCATACACGCCTACAGCAGTAATAATAATGGTAGTAAAGAACATAGCTTCACTATTAGCTATAAACCCTGAAGCAAACATGAGTGCCCCAATAATAGAAAGTAAAAATCCAATAGATAAATATAAGGACGGTCTAGAGCGATCTGCTAGAAAACCAATAATAACACCAACAATAGGTCTAATAAAAAGTAAAAAGGTTCCAGTTTTCGCAGCGTCTACTTCAGAAAACAGCATCACTTCACGAGCATAAAGTGAAAAGATGTCTGTAATTTTATAACCTACATAGGCACAAAGAATGATTATCATTAGGAGCCAGACAGAAGGTAAACGTAGAACTTCTTTTATATTCTGAAATGTGATGCGTTCTTTTAATAAGGTTTTCTCATTACTACTTTGAATTTTTAAGAAGAAGAAAACAACCACTCCGATAATAGCAACTATTACTGAAGAGACCAAAACAATCACTTTAAAAGCCGCTGTGCTGTCATTATTATTGAGATGTGCTGTAGCATCTATCACTAAAAGAGAAAAAATAAAAACACCAAGTAATCCAAAAAGTGCACCTACTAAGCCGCGACCACCATCAAGAAAACCAAAGGCTTTTCCTTGACTGTCTGCGCCTCCCCAAATACGAGTGGCTTTTATCATTCCAGCCCAGAATAAAAATATGGTGGTAAAACCCCAATAACCATATAGTATTTTAAGCATTGTCAATGATGGGTTATTAGCATATACTAATCCGCCAGCGGCAGTCATGATAAGTGCAATCCCCATTAGTTTTCGTGGCGGAAAACGATCTGCAAGTGGACCGCCCACTAGGTATGAGCCTAAAGCCACTAAACCATAAATAGAAAAGCAATACCCAAGTTCTGTGTTGGTAACATCAAAAACTTCAAGAACAGTTGACCTAAAAACACGCGCCAATACAAAGGGAAGTATAAACACTGCTTCACCTGCTAGTATGAGTAATGTTATATAATGGACGGGTTTTTTACTGGTTGGGTTCAAGTGCTTTTGTTTTGG
>JALZVC010000227.1 GCA_023301205.1 Flavobacteriaceae bacterium | reverse complement strand
TCTTGCTTTACCGTCAACCTTAACAATGTCTAGCATTTCATGACGGTTGTATGGTACTATTTTACCACGATTAATCTGACGATTCATCGCAGAATAGGCACCTAATAATAGTTGCTGCCCTGTTTGACCTTTTGCATAAAATGTTCTTGACACGAGAACACCACCAAAAGAGCGGTTATCTAGTAGTCCACCATAATCACGAGCAAAAGGAACTCCTTGCGCTACGCACTGGTCAATAATGTTTCCAGATACTTCGGCTAAACGATATACGTTAGCTTCACGCGAACGGTAATCTCCACCTTTTACAGTATCATAAAAAAGACGATAGTTACTATCACCATCACCTTGATAATTTTTTGATGCATTGATTCCCCCTTGTGCAGCAATAGAGTGCGCACGACGTGGTGAATCTTGATAGCAAAATGTTTTTACATTGTAGCCTAGTTCTGCTAAAGTTGCAGCGGCACTTCCTCCTGCTAATCCCGTACCAATAACGATAATATCTATATTACGTTTATTTGCAGGGTTTACAAGGTTAATTTTGTCTTTGTAATTGGTCCACTTATCTGCTAGTGGTCCTTCAGGTATTTTTGAATCTAATATAGACATAGCTTAATTTTTAATGTGGGATTTGATTTAAATGCAGGTATATAGCGATAAAAATGAATCCCGCAGGAATCAAGATAGCATACATTTTTGCAAATTTTGTTAAGGCCGTTGCGTATTTATTATTAAACCCAACGCTCTGAAAAGAACTTGCAAAGCCGTGCCATAGGTGAACGGCTAACAACACAAATGCAAGAACATATAAACCTACACGTATAGGGTTCTCAAATTTGTGAACTGTCTCTGCATAATATCGTGTTGGATCTTCAGGATGGGACTCTACATATTTATGAATCAATTCTGGAATCCAGAAATCATAAAAGTGTAGCCCAATAAAGGCTAAAATAACTAGTCCAGAAATAATCATATTTCTAGATGCCCAGGATGCATTAGCACTCCCTTTGTATTTTGCATAGCTAACTTCACGAGCTTTACGGTTTTTTAGTTCTAGGATGAACCCCATCACAAAGTGAAATACCACTCCAAAAATTAAAACTGGTTGTAACAAATACTGCACTAATGGGTTTGAACCCATAAAATGCGAGGTTTCATTAAACAGGTCTGGCGCAATAACCGCCATTATATTTATAGTAAAGTGTTGTCCTAAAAAGAAAACTAAGAACAAGCCCGAAAGCGCCATAGCGACTTTTCTAGCAATTGAAGAGGATATCATTCCCATTATGGTTGTGTTTTCAAAAATTTATCTAACAAAAATACATTACACTAGGCGTAACTACAAGTAAACACAATTGTTTATTGGTTATTTAGAATTGATTTAATCTAATAAAGTAAAAAACAGTACTCTTTATTTCTTCGGAAATTTTAATGGTATTAATAATTTCTGGAAAAACAAAAAACCACCTGAATTAACAAATGGCTTAACTTTTATTTAAAAGAAAAATTATTCTATGATAAGTTTTTTCTGAGCCGTTTGATCATCTTATAGAATCTGAACAACATATACTCCAGACTTAAACGAACTTATTATTTAATGAAGAATTACTTACAAGGAGTCTATAGAAAAAAGGAGTGTTATTATTTCAACTCCAACTTCGTCTCTGCACTTTTCCCACCAACAGAAACTGAAACCGAATACATCCCAGCAGGTAAATAAGCAGTTCCATTATCGCCAGTCCAAGCTTTTTTTTCGTCTTTCTCTAATTGCTTTTTTCCTTTTTCAGAAACGCTCCCGTTGTAAGGAATCATATTAAAACCTTTAGTGACATCTTGGGACCAACTTTTTAATGCTCTTCCTGTTTCCGAAGTAATTGTTATCGTTGCATTACCCGATGCTGGAGCAAAGACATTAATGTTTAATGATGGTTCAAAAATGTCACCGTATTTATTAAACCCAGTAGAGCCCCATCTTCTAGAGACACGCATAGATGGCATATCTGCCAACATCACGTTACTCATTGCTGCAGTGTTAATTTGCTGCAATAAAGAAATATCTGCGATATAAATAGAACGCCCGTGGGTTCCTACCACCAGGTCTTTATCTCGCTCTTGAACAACTAAATCGTGTACAGCTACATTAGGCAAACCTTCATTAAAAGGTTCCCAAGACTGCCCTTGATTAAACGAAACATAAGCACCGTTATCTGCACCCAAATACAATATGTTTTCATTTGCAGGATCTTCTCTTATTACATTTACTGGAGACAATGGTAAGTTGCTCGCAATTGGTGTCCAAGTGGCACCATAATTATCGCTCATATAAACATAGGGTCTAAAATCATCCCAACGATAGCCATTTAAAGTTACATAAACACGTTCCTTTTTATGGCTTGACGCAATCACTCGACTCACCCATAAATCTTTGGATAAAGTCCTTGATATGTTTTGCCAGTCTCCGCCGCCATTTTTTGAAACATACACTAATCCATCATCGCTACCTGTATATAATAAGCCAAATTGAAAAGGTGATTCACTAATACTAGACAACGTCCCATAAGCTACGTTTCCTGGTTTTCCTCCATTAGTAAGATCACCAGAAATTGGAGTCCAATCTGTTCCTTGATTCATAGAACGCATCAACTTATTTCCACCCAAATATAAAATATCTTGATTATGATCACTCAACAAAATAGGAGTCTGCCAGTTAAAGCGATATGGACTTTCACCCAGCTCATGCTTTGGTTGAATATACGTCTGCTCTTCTGTTGCTCTATTTAACCTAAAGTAATTTCCAAACTGAAATCCCGTGTACACTACATCACTATTTCTGTTATCTATTTGTATCTGCATCCCATCACCACCCATAATAGATTGAAAAGGATATTTACCCCTTTGCATCCATCCAGGGTTTTCAACATTTGTATGGGCGCCTACCCAAACTCCATTATCTTGTAAACCACCATATAAATTATAAGGCTCCTCATTATCCACATTAATGGCATAGAATTGACCAACTGCTGGTTGGTTATTTTTAATCCAGTTAGCTCCGTCGTCATAACTAATATTTATTCCGCCGTCATTACCATTTATTAGATGACCAGGCATCTTTGGATTAATCCATAGTGCGTGATGATCTGCGTGGACATTATTTGCTGAAATACTCTTGAATGTTTTACCTCCGTCTTTAGATTTTAAAATAGGGACTCCATAAATATAAATGCCATTAACATCACTGGGATCTACATGAATTTTTCCGAAGTAATATCCATAACTAAAATAAATACCGTCTAAGAATCCTTCATGTGTTTTTGCCCAAGTATTTCCGCCATCTGTGCTTTTAAAGACTTCTGTCCCTATAACAGGTGTGTCAAACAACATTACATTTGCATCTTCTAGATAGGTAGCAAGATCTGCAGGATTCACCGTACCACCTCGCACCATTGCTTTTACATTATCTGCTCTGTATTTTTCTTGAAAACCGTTGTTTTTTAAATAAACATTTAGCTTTTTATTCTCAAGGGCTAAAAATTGTGCAGTTGTCATGGATTTGAATTCTTCTTTCGACAATTCTCCATTTCTTGACAGTTGATTACCACCTTCCCTACGTCCTTGATTATCATGTACGGCATATACTGTATTGGCATCAAAAACGGCTAGACCAATCCGACCCACACCTTCGCCCTGGGGAAAGCCACTTTCTGGACCAGAGACCTTGTTCCATGTACTACCACCATCCGTACTTTTAAAGATATGGCTTCCTGTACCGCTTCCGCGAAAATTCCATGCCTTGCGATCCTTGTCCCAAGAGGAAGCATACATCAAATTAAAATTATTTGGGTCTGCATTCATTTCAATAATTCCGCTTTGGTCATCTACAAATAATGTTTTATTCCAGGTTTTACCACCATCTAATGTTTTATAAACACCGCGTTCTTCATTTGTAGAATACAAATGTCCTACAGCAGCTACTATCACCTCATCTGTGTTATTAGGATTAATAATTATTTTTGAAATATGATGACTATCACCTAGCCCCATATTCTTCCAAGTCGCACCATTATCGTTTGATTGCAATAAACCGATACCTGCATAACTTGAACGAGATGAGTTTACCTCTCCCGTTCCTACCCAGATTGTTCCTAAACCCCAATCTACAGCTAAGCTACCCACATTTTGAGTTGGACTGTTGTCAAGAATAGGGGTAAACGTAGTACCGTTATTCTCGGTATGCCAGACACCACCACTTGCATACCCCACATAAAACTCTGTAGGATTATTAGGATTTACAGCTAGATCTACCACACGACCACTCATAATGGTAGGGCCAATGTTTGTAAAAGGAAGGTTTTTTACCAGTGAGTTTTCTGTGAGGGTTGCTTTTTGTTGTAAAGATTTTTCAATCTGCATTGCATTTGTTGCGGGTTGTTGTGCAATAACTGGTGTCAATAAAAATAGTGCGACAAGAGAGAGATAAACTGTTTTCATTTGATAGAATATATTTGATGGTACAAATTACTGTTTTTACAGGAATAAAACCAATAAGATTAAGGCATAAAAAAACCCTTGGCAATTAGTCGCCAAGGGTTTTAAAATTAATTAAACTATTCTACTTTTTTAGTAATTTAAATGTTTGTTGAACACCTTCAATAGTTACTTGAACCATATATGTTCCTGTACGTAAACCACTAACATCTAAACTTGCATTAGATACATTAGGTTGCTGTGCAAGCACTTGTTGTCCTAACAGGTTAAACACTTGTACAGATGCTATACTGTTGTTGTTAGCATTTAAGTTAACTATATCTGTAGCTGGATTAGGATACATACTAAACTCGCTAAAAACTACGTCATCAATTCCTAAGAACACATATGCAAATTCTAAAGAAGTGAAGTCACTTGTTTGATCGTTAGCACAAACAGTTTGCACAAATAATGTGTAAGATTCATCATTTACAAATACTCCTGTAGCAGTATCAGTTGTTCCAGTTGTATTTCCAGACGCAATAGCTCCTGTATCACCCTGGGGCGTACCTGCATTCTGAATTTCCCAGTTATAGCTCTCTGCTCCGGCTACTGCCGTCCACGATATGGCTAAACTATCTTCTGCAAAATCAGTCGCAGCTATATCCGTTGGATCTTCACATACAATTAGTGCTGCACAAGTAATAGCCAAGCTAAAGTTACCGAAACCTGCTCCAAATCCTTCTACCATTATGGTATACGTAGTGACTCCGTCTGAAAGAAAAGTAAGTTCAGATTGACCTCCACAGAAATCATCATTTACTGCAATTTCATTTGCTAAAGCACAACCATCATCAAATACTCTTAATAATGAATCATAATCTGTACCACCATCACATAAAGATAATGTTATGTTCTCTGGAGCTCCACCTCCTGTATACGTATAAAAAACATCTGGAGCAGCATTAACACCAGAATCTGTTGCTGTAGTTGTTTCTCCTAAAATTGTTTCACCACAGTTTAACGCAATTGCATCTACACAATCATCATTTGCTGGAGTAATAGCCTCACAATTAACAGCTAAGCTAAAGTTACCGGAACCTGCTCCAAATCCTTCTACCATTATGGTATACGTAATCACTCCGTCTGAAAGAAAAGTAAGTTCAGATTGACTTCCACAGAAATCGTCATTTACTGCAATTTCATTTGCTAAAGCACAACCACCATCAAATACTCTTAATAATGAATCATAATCTGTACCAACATCACATAAAGATAATGTTATGTTCTCTGGAATTCCACTTCCTGTATACGTATAAAACACATCTGGAGCAGCATTAGCACCAGAATCTGTTGCTGTACTTGTTTCTCCTAAAATTGTTTCATCACAATTTAGGGCAATTGCATTTACACAATCATCATTTATTGAATCACAGTCTAAATCATAAGTATAGACACCATCTCGACCATTTGATGGAATAGCCCACGCGCCACCAGTATTAAAAGCCAAATCTGCCCCGATTGAACTAGCAGTAGTATCTTCCCAAAAAGCATTTAAACCATCGGAAGTCGTAACCTGAATAGCAACCCAATAGACAGTAGCAATACTAGGGTCACTCGCTAAAAAAATTGGGGTTAAATTTAGTTCTACCGCACTAAAATCTAAATTAAAATTATTACCCAAAACGGTGCTCGAAACAGGCACCACGGCTAACTGTGTAGTAATAACGTTTCCAGGAAGTCCTGCAGCATCGTCATAAATAATAACATCTACAGAAGTAGCTGTTGCTCCAGGGCTCATAAGAATATTAGGTGTTATACTGTTTAATAAAGCGTCCTCACCTGACAATATTATTAGATCATTAGCAGCTGTCCAATTATTATTAACACTACATCCTCTACCACTTTGAAAGTTATTGCTTGGGTTAGTAACATCACAAGTTCCAAAAAATTTGCTTGTAATATCGTTTTGCACCACCCATGTTGGTTGATCAAGGTGGTTATTTGAGTTAACAACAATAGAAGTTGGGATCTGGCTCCACCCCATTGTATATGCCATAAAAGTTAGTACTAATGTAATTTTTTTCATGATATTTAGTTTTATATCCTCTTCAAGATCGATTAAACAACAAATTTAGTTAAATACTTAAGCGATTTCAACCACATAAATATATGGTTTTTTTAGACTTAACATATGTTGTAATAATGATACAAGAAACAAAAATAGTCTCTAGTTATCGCAAGCTTTAACTATTTATTAGACAATCCACTAATTTTCAGGACACAATACCCTAATTCATCAAAACTTTGATGCCTTTTTAAAATAAAAAAATGAATTAAATACAATCATTTGTACTCTTTGCGATGTAGTCCTACCAAAAATTATTAATTCATTTGAATACAGGTAAAAAAACCAAGTATCTTTGCAAACCACAAAAAAAGTCACCCGACTCCTCGGGCGTTTCAATGAGCAAAAAAATTGTTCGTTCGTTGTTTTCAAAATCAGCGGCATTAGAAAAATTAAACTCCCAGCTTTTATCTGAAAGCAGGGATAACTGCGTGGTCACAGGTCTAGTGGGCAGCGCTGTGTCTCTTACTATTGCAGAAACCTTTAAGGCTTCGGAAATGCCCTTTTTATTGGTGCTTAATGATAAAGAAGAAGCCGCTTATCATCTTAATGATCTTGAAAACCTATTAGGCGATGACAACGTTCTTTTCTATCCAGGTAGTTACAGAAGACCCTACCAAATAGAAGAAACAGATAATGCCAATGTCTTATTAAGAAGTGAGGTTTTAAATAGAATTAATTCTAGAAAAAAACCTTCTCTAATTGTAACCTATCCCGAAGCATTATTTGAAAAGGTAGTCACAAAAAAAGAGCTCGATAAAAACACCCTTAAAATTTCTGTAGGAGAGCACGTCACTATAGATTTTGTAAACGAAGTGCTGTTTGCATATAATTTTAAACGCACAGACTTTGTCACAGAACCTGGAGAATTTTCTGTGCGTGGTGGTATTCTTGATGTCTTTAGTTTTAGTAATGATGAGCCGTACCGTATAGAATTTTTTGGTGATGATGTAGACAGTATCCGCACCTTTGATGTAGAAACACAGCTGTCATTAGAACAATTAAAGAAGATATCCATTATTCCAAATGTTGAGAATAAACTCTTAGATGAAAATCGCCAAAGCTTCTTAAAATATGTATCAAACAAAACAGTAATTTGTCTTAAAAACGAAGAACTGCTAAGTGATGCGATAGATAAGTTATACGAGAAGGCGACAGATGCTTTTAATAAAACCGAAAGCACAGTTAAAATTGCCACTCCAATTGAACTTTTTTGCACGTCAAGTTTATTAAAAAAACAACTAAAAGAGTATAAGAGGATTACATTTGGGGCTTCGACTGCGCACAGCCTGCCAACTGATTTAGAAATCTCATTTAAGACTAAACCACAACCTTCTTTTAATAAACAGTTTACTCTGCTTATTGAAAACCTGAATCAAAACACAAAAGATGGCTACGCAAATTATATCTTTTGCAGTAGTGACCAACAGGCAAAACGTTTTCATGACATTTTTGAAGACGCTAAAGGTCAAGTAGATCAATTTGAAACTATTGTATTCCCGTTATTTCAGGGTTTTATTGATTATGAGAACAGAAATATTTGTTACACAGATCATCAAATTTTTGAGCGCTATCATAAGTTTAATCTTAAAAATGGCTATGCAAAAAAGCAGGCAATTACCTTAAAAGAATTAACAAATCTTGAGGTAGGCGATTATGTAACGCACATTGATCACGGGATTGGAAAATTTGGGGGATTACAAAAGATAGATGTGGAAGGCAAAATGCAAGAAGCCATAAAGCTTATTTATGGAGATCGCGATATTCTGTATCTAAGTATTCACTCGCTTCACAAAATCTCTAAGTTTAACGGTAAGGATGGTTCTGCACCTAAAATTTACAAACTAGGAAGCGCAGCTTGGAAAAAACTGAAGCAAAAAACAAAGGCGAGAGTAAAACATATTGCATTTAACCTCATCGAATTATATGCAAAAAGAAGAACACAAAAAGGATTTCAATATGATCCAGATAGTTATTTACAACACGAACTAGAATCTAGTTTTATGTTTGAAGACACGCCAGATCAATCTACTGCCACGGCAGATGTAAAAGCAGATATGGAAAGTGAACGTCCTATGGATCGTTTAGTCTGTGGTGACGTTGGTTTTGGAAAAACAGAAGTGGCAGTGCGCGCAGCATTTAAAGCGGTTGATAACGGTAAACAAGTTGCAATTTTAGTGCCTACTACTATCCTAGCATTTCAGCACTTTAACACCTTTAGCGAACGCCTTTCTGGTATGCCAGTAACGGTAGATTATTTAAACCGTTTTAGAACAACCAAAGAACGAAAAACGGTACTTGAAGGTTTAAAGGACGGTAAAGTAGACATCGTGATTGGTACGCATCAATTGGTGAGTAAGAGTGTAGCATTTAAAAATCTTGGTTTATTGATTATTGATGAAGAGCAGAAATTTGGTGTTGCTGTAAAAGACAAATTAAAGACGATAAAAGAGAATGTAGACACGCTTACTTTAACCGCTACACCTATCCCAAGAACATTGCAATTCTCGTTAATGGCTGCAAGAGATTTAAGTGTCATAACTACGGCACCACCTAACAGACATCCTGTGGAAACCCATGTAGTTCGTTTTGATCAAGAAACCATTAGAGATGCCGTGCGTTATGAAATCTCTCGTGGTGGACAAACGTTCTTTGTACATAACAGAATTGAGAACATAAAAGAGGTTGCTGGAATGATACAGCGACTAGTTCCAGATGCTAAAATAGGCATTGGTCACGGGCAAATGGATGGTAAAAAGCTAGAAGCACTGATGATTGCTTTTATGAATAATGAATTTGATGTGCTTGTTGCCACCACCATTATAGAAAGTGGTCTTGATGTAAGTAATGCAAACACCATTTTTATAAATAATGCGAATAATTTTGGCTTAAGTGACCTCCATCAAATGAGAGGACGTGTGGGCCGAAGCAACAAGAAAGCATTCTGTTATTTTATCACTCCACCCTATTCTGCTATGACAGATGATGCGCGTAAACGTCTTACAGCCTTAGAACAGTTTAGTGATTTAGGAAGTGGGATTAACATCGCAATGAAAGATCTTGAAATACGAGGCGCAGGAGATTTACTTGGAGGAGAACAAAGTGGATTTATCAATGAAATAGGATTTGAAACCTACCAAAAAATCTTAGCAGAAGCCATTGAAGAATTAAAAGAAAAAGAATTTAAAGACTTATATGCAGACACTAAAGCTACACTAAGTGATCGCGTATTTGTAAAAGAGGTGGTTATTGACACTGACTTTGAGTTGTTGTTTCCAGATGACTATGTAAATAATATTACAGAGCGATTAAATCTGTACACGAAGTTAAATGCCATAAAGGATGAAGCTGAATTATTAAAATTTCAGAAGGAACTAGAAGATCGTTTTGGAGAATTACCTGCGGAAGCAGAAGATTTACTGAACAGCGTGCGTATTAAATGGATTGCTGTTAAAATGGGACTTGAACGTGTCATTATGAAACAAGGTAGATTTGTAGGTTATTTTATTAGCGATCAGCAAAGTGATTTTTATCAAAGTCCTGGATTTAGCAAGGTCTTGCAGTTTATGCAAAAAAACACAACACAGGTTACAATGAAAGAAAAGCAAACCCGAAATGGATTACGTTTATTACTTAATATAGAGAAAGTAAAATCTGTACGTCAAGTATTAGATGTGCTTAAAAATTTTTCGGCATAAGACTTGCTTACTAATATTGTATATTTATCAAAAATGAATCTTTAAGAGATGAAAAAATTATTACTCGGATTATTATTATTCCCATTGCTTGCGGTTGCACAACAAACCATTACTGGTCATTTTGCGCCAGAAAACAGTTTTAAGTTCGGTATTCTATATCGCATAGCTCCAGACAATGTATATTATGTAACTGACGCTAACATAGATGCCGAAGGTACTTTTGAGCTAAACATCAAGGATGATATTACTCCAGGGATGTATCGTATTGTGTACAACTTGCCGCAAGATCAGCATTTCTTTGATTTTATTTATAGCGGTAAAGAAGATGTGGACTTTAACTTTAGTGCCACAAAAGAAATTACGTTCACTACATCTGAAGAGAACCAATTATGGTCAGAATATTTAATGAAAAGCTTCCAGTTTGAGAATGAAATAGAAGGTTTATTGGCAGAGAAAAGTGTAAAAGAACGTAAAATAGAGAAAGTACTGGGAGTTCAAAATGAATGGTTTAAAGACATCTTAGAGCGATCTAAAGGGATGATTGTTCAGGATCTCATTACCGCTGTTATGCCTTAT
>JALZVC010000226.1 GCA_023301205.1 Flavobacteriaceae bacterium | reverse complement strand
TGATTAGCCATTTCACGAAATGTAACACGTGAAATACCAAAAGTTCTCATATACCCTTTAGGTCTTCCAGTTAATTTACAACGGTTGTGTAAACGTACTGGAGAAGCATCTTTTGGTAATTTTTGTAAACCTTCCCAATCGCCAGCATCTTTTAATGCTTTACGTTTTTCGGCATACTTCTTTACCATCGCTTGTCTCTTTACCTCACGGGCTTTCATTGATTCTTTAGCCATATCTTAATTTTTTTGAAAAGGTAACCCTAATTCTCCTAATAAAGATCTTGCCTCTTTATCAGTGTCTGCAGATGTCACAAAAGTGATGTTTAAACCTTCAATTTTCTTTACTTTATCTATATCAATTTCTGGAAAGATAATCTGTTCTACAACCCCTAAAGAGTAGTTACCTCTACCATCAAATCCTGTAGCTTTAATACCATTAAAGTCACGCACCCTTGGTAATGATGATGTGATTAATCTATCTAGAAATTCATACATGCGCTCTCCGCGCAATGTAACTCTAGCACCAATTGGCATCCCCTTACGTAGTTTGAAGGTTGCAACATCTTTTTTAGATAATGTTGCAACGGCATGCTGTCCAGTGATATTAGATATCTCGTCTAACGCGTAGTCGATCAATTTTTTATCTGCAACAGCTGCACCCACTCCACGAGAGACCACAATGCGTTCTAGTTTTGGAACTTGCATTACATTTTTGTAACCAAATTCATCTGTAAGAGCACTTACTACTCTGCCCTTATACTCTTCCTTAAGTCTTGGTATATACCCCATAACTATAATACTTGATTCGATTTTTTAGAAAATCGTACTTTTTTACCATCTTCCATTCTATATCCTACTCTAGTACCAGTTCCATCTTTTGGATCTACTACAGAAAGGTTAGAAATATGAATAAGAGCTTCTTTTTCAGTAATTCCACCTTGAGGATTAGCCGCACTTGGCTTCTCATGTTTCTTTACAAGATTTACTCCTTCTACTATTGCTTTGTTCTTATCAGCAACTACACGCATTACTTTTCCTTCAGACCCTTTGTGATCTCCGGCAGTAACAACAACTGTATCTCCTGTTTTTATTTTCAGCTTTCCCATTTTACTTTCGTATTAAAGCACCTCTGGCGCCAATGATACAATCTTCATAAACTGTCTATCACGAAGCTCTCTTGCAACCGGTCCAAAAACACGTGTACCTCTCATTTCCCCTTGAGGCCCTAATAATACACAAGCGTTATCGTCAAAACGAATATAAGATCCGTCTGGTCTTCTCACTTCTTTCTTTACACGTACAACAACCGCCGTTGAGACAGTTCCCTTCTTGACACTACCGTTAGGCGCAGCTTCTTTTACAGAAACTACAATTTTATCACCTATAGAAGCGTATCTTCTCTTTGTTCCACCTAGTACACGAATGGTAAGTACCTCTTTTGCACCGGTGTTGTCTGCGACTCTAAGTCTTGATTCTTGTTGTAACATATCTACTTCGCTCTTTCAATGATTTCTACTAGTCTCCAACACTTAGTTTTACTCATAGGTCTTGTTTCCATGATCTTAACAGTATCACCTTCGTTGCAGTCGTTTTTCTCGTCGTGCGCTACGTATTTTTTCGTTTTTAAAACGAACTTTCCGTACATAGGGTGCTTAACTTTCTTTACTTCAGCAACAACAATAGATTTCTCCATTTTGTTAGAAGTAACTACACCAACACGTTCTTTTCTTAAATTTCTTTTTAATTCTTCCATCTTTCAGTGGGTACTATTGTACGTCTCTTTTAGTTAATTCTGTCGCAATTCTAGCTATAGACCTTCTATGAGTTCTTAACTGAACTGGATTCTCTAATGGAGAAATGGTATGAGCCATTTTCAGATCTGAATATTGCTTCTTTTCAGCAGCTAATCCTTCTTGTAACTCCGCTGTAGACGCCTCGTTTATTTGTGCTTGTTTCATCTTACAAATTTTTACGCTTGGTAATCTCTCGATACGACAAACTTAGTTTTTACTGGAAGCTTCTGTGCTGCAAGGCGTAATGCTTCTTTTGCTGTTTCCATTGGTACACCAGAGATTTCAAAAAGTACTCTTCCTGGTTTCACTACGGCTGCCCAATACTCTACACCACCTTTACCTTTACCCATACGTACTTCAAGAGGCTTCTTTGTAATTGGTTTATCTGGGAATATCATAATCCAGATAGAACCTTCTCTTTTCATAAATCGAGTAGCGGCAATACGCGCTGCTTCTATTTGACGTGCTGTCAAAAAGTTTGAGTCTAAAGACTTTATACCAAAGGTACCGTATGATAACTGATTACCACGACCAGCATTTCCTTTCATACGTCCTTTCTGCTGCTTACGGAACTTTGTCCTTTTAGGTTGTAACATGTTCTGTTCTCTTTAAAATGATTACTTTCTACGACGCGGCTTATTATTTCCACCTCGCCCGGAATTTCCACCTTTACCACCTTTCTTGTCTAAACCGACAAGTGGAGAAAGTTCTCTTTTTCCATATACTTCACCTTTCATGATCCATACTTTAATACCCAATCTACCATAAGTAGTATGCGCCTCAACTAAAGCATAATCAATGTCGGCTCTAAATGTTGATAAAGGAATACGACCTTCTTTGTAAGACTCTGAACGCGCCATCTCTGCCCCATTCAAACGACCTGAAATCTGAACTTTAATACCCTCTGCATTCATACGGATAGCTGCTTGAATAGCCATCTTTATTGCACGACGGTAAGAAATTCTGTTTTCAATTTGTCTAGCGATACTTGACCCTACAAGAAATGCATCCATTTCTGGTCGCTTAATCTCGTGGATATTGATCTGTACTTCTTTACCAGTAATCTTCTTAAGCTCTTCTTTTAACTTATCTACCTCTTGCCCACCTTTACCGATAATAATACCAGGTCTAGCTGTAGTGATAGTAACGGTTACAAGTTTAAGCGTACGCTCAATAATTACTCGTGACACACTAGCTTTACTTAAACGAGCATGAATGTATTTTCTAATCTTATCGTCTTCGGCAAGTTTATCACCGTAGTCGTTACCTCCGTACCAGTTAGATTCCCATCCTCTGATAATTCCAAGGCGATTCCCGATTGGATTTGTCTTCTGTCCCATTTAATTAACTTTGTGTGTTATCGTTTGCTGCTAATACCAGTGTTACGTGGTTAGAGCGTTTTCTTATTCTATGTGCACGACCTTGAGGTGCTGGACGTAATCTCTTTAGCATAGTTCCTCCGTCTACACGAATTTCCTTTACAAATAGATCAGCCTCTTCAATAGAAGCATCTTCATTCTTCGCTTGCCAGTTTGCCATAGCAGACAATAACAATTTTTCTAAACGACGCGATGATTCTTTTGAACTGAACTTCAAAATATTTAGTGCTTTCTCAACTTTCTCACCTCTTATCAAATCTGCCATAAGGCGCATTTTTCTTGGTGACGTAGGGCAATTGTTCAATTTAGCAAAGTATTGTGTCTTCTTTGCTTCCTTGATTGCTTCTGCTCTTTCTCTTTTACGAACTCCCATGGCCTATTATTTTTTACCTTTATTTTTGGCACCTGCGTGACCACGGAATGATCTTGTAGGTGAAAATTCTCCTAGTTTGTGTCCTACCATATTTTCAGTTACATAAACAGGAACAAATTGTTTTCCATTATGTACTGCAATAGTTTGTCCTACGAAATCTGGAGTAATCATAGAAGCCCTAGACCAAGTTTTGATCACAGTCTTCTTATTACCTTCCACATTTGTCTGTACTTTCTTATCTAACTTATAATGAACGTACGGTCCTTTTTTTAACGATCTTGCCATAGCTTACTTCTTTCTACGTTCAATGATATATTTATTACTCTGTTTAGTCTTAGAACGGGTTCTAAATCCTTTTGCAGGAATACCGTTTCTAGAACGTGGGTGTCCTCCAGAAGATTTCCCTTCACCACCACCCATTGGGTGATCTACTGGGTTCATCACTACTGGTCTCACACGTGGTCTTCTTCCTAACCATCTCGATCTACCTGCCTTACCAGAAACTAGTAACTGATGATCACTGTTAGATACCGCTCCAATTGTCGCCATACAAGTAACAAGAACTAATCTTGTTTCTCCAGACGGCAACTTAACTGTCGCATACTTACCATCTCTTGCCATTAATTGAGCAAATGCACCAGCACTACGCGCTAAAACAGCACCTTGACCTGGACGTAACTCTAAACAAGAAATTATGGTACCTAATGGTATATTAGCTAAAGTCATAGCATTCCCAATTTCTGGGGCAACACTATCGCCAGAAACAATGTTCTGACCAACTTGAAGACCGTTTTGAGCTATCACATAACGCTTTTCACCATCTTGGTAGTTAAGCAATGCGATAAACGCTGTACGGTTTGGATCGTACTCGATTGTAGCAACTGTAGCAGGAACTCCTACTCTTTCGCGTTTAAAATCGATAACACGATATTTCTTTTTATGACCACCACCAATATGGCGCATCGTCATTTTTCCTTGACTGTTTCTACCACCAGATCGTTTATTCGGAGCTAATAATGATTTCTCCGGCTTATCAGTTGTAATGGCGTCAAAACCGTTAACAACTCTAAAACGCTGACCTGGGGTGATAGGTTTTAATTTTCTTACTGACATTTTTGTCTAATTTATTGTAAGCTAAACTTACAAATTGTTGTAAAAATCTATTGTATCACCTTCCGCCACCTGTACAATTGCTTTTTTAATAGCATTTGTTTTACCAGTTTGAATTCCCGTCTTTGTATAACGAGTACTTCTATCAGGGCGGACATTTATTGTGCGAACTTTATTAACAGAAACTCCGTAAGTGGCTTCCACCGCTTTCTTGATTTCTACCTTATTCGCCTTTGGGTTCACTACAAAACTGAAGACATTTCTTTCTTCAGCAAAACGTGTAGCTTTTTCCGTAATTATAGGTTTAATTAAGATACTCATCTAGTTTCTATTTACTTAAGTTAGTTTCAATTCCTTCCAAAGAACCTTCAAACAACACAACGCTGTTTGCATTCATGATTTTATAAGTGCTTAATTCCGAGGCGTTTACCACTTCAACACCTTTTAAATTTCGCGAAGACAAATATACATTATTATTTGACTCTCCCAACACGAACAAAGACTTTTTACCAGCAAGGCCTAAACCATTTAAAACTGCAGTAAAATCTTTTGTCTTTGGACCTTCAAAAGTAAGGTCTTCTAATACCATAATCGACTCGCTATTTGCCTTCATTGTTAAGGCAGATTTACGCGCAAGACGCTTTAAGTTTTTGTTCAATTTAAAAGTGTAGTTTCTTGGTCTTGGACCAAACATTCTACCACCACCTCTAAAAACACCAGACTTAATACTACCCGCACGAGCAGTACCTGTTCCTTTTTGTTTCTTTATCTTTCTAGTAGATCCTACTATCTCAGCTCTCTCCTTTGCTTTATGCGTTCCTTGACGTTGATTTGCCAAATATTGCTTTACATCAAGATATACAGCGTGATTGTTAGGCTCAATACCATAAACCTCTTTAGAAAGTTCAACCTTTCTACTAGTGGCTTTTCCGTTTTTATCTAATACAGCTACCTTCATTATTTCTGAATAGTTACATAAGCGTTTTTATGTCCAGGAACACACCCTTTCACAACAAGTAGGTTTTTTTCACCAACTACTTTTAAAACTCTTAAATTTTGAACTTTCACCTTTTCGTTCCCCATTTGACCAGCCATCTTCATTCCTTTGAATACTCTCGCAGGATATGATGCTGCACCAATAGAACCCGGCGCTCTTAAACGGTTATGTTGACCGTGAGTAGCTTGACCTACACCGGCAAAACCGTGACGTTTTACAACCCCTTGAAAACCTTTACCTTTTGAAGTTGCTGCCACATCGACAAAATCTCCTTCAGCAAAATGTTCTACAGTGATTGTATCACCTAATTTGTACTCCTCATCAAAACCTTTGAATTCTGCAACTTTACGTTTTGCGACAGTACCTGCTTTTTTAGCGTGCCCTTCGGCAGCTTTAGTAGCAGTCTTCTTGTCATCGAAACCTAGTTGAAGCGCAGCATAGCCGTCTACCTCTTCAGTTCTGACTTGGGTAACAACACAAGGACCGCACTCTATAACGGTACATGGTAAATTTTTACCATTCTCGTCAAAGATGCTGGTCATCCCTATCTTTCTTCCAATTAACCCAGACATATTTATAGTTATTAATTATTAATTATTCGTCGATTATCGACTTTATCTTTATTGCGCTTGCGCGAAAATAGTATCTCTTTAAAATTTTCGCGTAAGCAAAAACCTTGCAAAGTATTCAAATTGACATTGTATCTCGTTTTGAAATAAAAACGGGACCAAAAATAATTCGATCCCGATTTATTTTTTTCCGTTTTTCCCTTGCTTACAAGCGCAGGACATGTCTTCCAGATTGCTCTGGCAAATACTTATACCTTAATCTCTACTTCTACCCCACTTGGCAACTCTAACTTCATTAGAGCGTCAATTGTTTTTGAAGAAGAACTGTAGATATCCAATAACCTCTTGTAAGATGATAATTGAAATTGCTCTCTACTCTTCTTATTTACGTGTGGAGAACGTAGTACTGTAAATATTTTTTTGTGTGT
Source organism: Flavobacteriaceae bacterium (assembly GCA_023301205.1). GTDB lineage: Bacteria > Bacteroidota > Bacteroidia > Flavobacteriales > Flavobacteriaceae > Patiriisocius. The sequence goes on along the minus strand of JALZVC010000226.1, from coordinate 722 downwards.
TGGTAATGGGATTGGCCCTGTTACCGCTGCACCTGTACTCTTTACAGTCTTAACGATTTTTTCAGCAGATTTATCCACTAAATTATGATCGTATGATTTTAATTTAATTCTGATTTTTTGACTCATAGCTGAAAATATTATTCGTTAATTCCTCTTGCCGCTTTGATTACTTCTTCTGAAACATTAGAAGGAGTCTCTGCATAGTGAGAAAATTCCATTGTTGATGTTGCTCTACCTGATGACAATGTTCTTAATGTAGTTACATATCCAAACATTTCAGAAAGCGGTACCGTAGCTTTAATTGTCTTAGCACCTGCACGGTCTCCCATACCTTCCATCATACCACGTCTTCTATTTAAATCACCTACTATATCACCCATATTCTCCTCTGGTGTAATCACCTCAAGTCTCATAATTGGCTCCATAATAACTGCTTTAGCTGCTTTAGCTGAATTTTTAAATCCAAGCTTTGCTGCTAACTCAAAAGACAATTGGTCTGAATCGACATCGTGATACGACCCGTCTTTTAAAGTCACTTTCATAGAATCTACCTCAAAACCTGCTAAAGGCCCATTAGTCATAGCCATTTTAAAACCTTTCTCTATAGAAGGTATAAATTCTTTAGGAACGTTACCACCTTTAATTACAGATTTAAACTGAAGCCCTACTTCACCTTCATCAGCAGGCTCAATCGTAAATACGATATCCGCAAACTTACCACG
>JALZVC010000225.1 GCA_023301205.1 Flavobacteriaceae bacterium | reverse complement strand
TGACATTAATGTCAGAGAGTTTACGTAATGATGGGCGTATCTGGGTGCCAAAAAATATGGAAGATGCTATCGCTATAAGAGAGGGTAAAAAGAAGCCAACGGAGTTAAGCGAAGAAGCAAGAGATTATTACTTAGAAAGGAGATATCCAGCCTTTGGTAACCTAGTGCCGCGTGACGTAGCATCTAGAGCTGCAAAAGAACGTTGTGATGCTGGTTTTGGAGTAAATAAAACAGGAGAAGCGGTATATCTTGATTTTGCAAGTGCAATTAACCGTTATGGTAAAGAAGAAGCATTAATTCATGGAAACCACAGTCCTACAGATCAAGAAGTATACGATTTAGGTCGTGACGTTATTGAAAACAAATACGGGAATTTATTCCAGATGTACGAGAAGATTGTTGATGAAAATCCATATAAGACACCTATGATGATTTACCCAGCGGTACATTATACAATGGGAGGACTTTGGGTAGATTATAATTTACAAACATCAGTAGAAGGATTATATGCAGCTGGAGAATGTAACTTCTCAGATCACGGTGCAAATAGATTAGGTGCTTCTGCTTTAATGCAAGGACTAGCAGATGGTTATTTTGTGTTGCCTTACACAATAGGAGATTATCTTTCTCACGATATTAGAACGGGACCAATAGCGACAGATACTCCAGAATTTGATGCTGCAGAAAAAGAGGTAGGAGAACGTATTCATAAATTAATGAATGGTTCTGGACAACACTCTGTAGATTATTACCACAAGAAATTAGGTAAAATTATGTGGAACAAATGTGGTATGTCTCGAAATGGAAAAGATCTTAACGAGGCTATTCATGAAATTTCTAATCTACGTAAAGATTTCTGGGCAAATGTTAGGGTACCAGGAACTGCAGATAGCTTAAACCCAGAATTAGAAAAAGCAGGAAGAGTAGCAGATTTCTTAGAATTAGGAGAGTTGTTTGCTAAAGATGCTTTAGATAGAAATGAATCTGCTGGAGGACACTACCGTGAGGAAAGTGTAGAGCAAAGTGGTGAGCAAAAAGGGGAAGCTCTGAGAGATGATGAAAATTATAAGTATGTATCTGCTTGGGAATATAAAGGAGAACCTAAAGATGCAGTATTACACAAAGAAAATTTGGTGTTTGAGAATATAGAGTTGAAAACACGTTCATATAAATAAGAGATTATGAAATTGACACTAAAAATTTGGCGACAAGCCAATGCAAAGGCAAAAGGAAGCATGCAAACATACCCTATAGATGGTATTGAGGATGACATGTCTTTTTTAGAAATGTTAGACGTATTAAATGAGGGATTAAACGATAAAGGTGAAGAGCCTGTAGTTTTTGATCACGATTGTCGCGAGGGTATTTGTGGTAGCTGTTCATTACAGATCAACGGTGAACCACACGGCCCAGATAGGGGAGTAACTACTTGTCAACTGCATATGCGTAAGTTTAATGACGGAGACGAGATTGTGATAGAGCCATTTAGAGCAAAGGCTTTTCCTGTGATTAAAGATTTAATGGTAGATCGTAGTGCTTTTGATAGAATACAACAAGCAGGAGCTTATATCTCTATAAACACTTCTGGGAATACCATTGATGCAAATTCAACACCAATAGACAAACACGACGCAGATGATGCATTTTATGCAGCTACTTGTATAGGTTGTGGAGCTTGTGTTGCAGCTTGTAAAAATGCAAGTGCGATGTTATTTACATCTGCAAAAGTATCTCAGTATGCATTATTACCACAAGGACAAGTAGAAGCATCTACACGTGTATTAAATATGGTAGAGCAAATGGACAAGGAAGGCTTCGGAAATTGCACAAACACGGGAGCTTGCGAAATTGAATGCCCTAAAGGAATCTCTTTAGAAAACATTGCAAGAATGAACCGCGAGTATATGGCGGCAAGTGCAAAAGGATAAACTGCGTTGCGGAAAATTATAAAATAAAAGTTCAAATCCCAAATCACAATATGTGGCTTGGGATTTTTGTATTTTTATAAGATGAATAGTATTTCAAAACTTCCCAATACACCGACTTCTATTTTCTCCATTATGAGTGCTATGGCAGCAGCGCATAATGCTATTAACCTCTCACAGGGATTTCCTAATTTTAAGAGTGACCCCAAACTTATTGAGTTGGTTGCAAAAGTGATGAAGGATGGGCATAATCAATACGCACCTATGGCGGGCGATTTAGGATTACGTGAAGTCATTTCTAATAAAATGGAACAATTGTATGGAGCAAAGTATGATCCAAATACAGATATTGTAATTACTGCTGGCGCGACGCAAGCTATCTTTACCGCAATCGCAGCCACAATCTCAAAAGGTGATGAGGTTATTATTTTTACACCTGCCTATGATTGTTATGGCCCAACGATTCAGCTTTTTGGCGGAAATGTCATAGAATTACAATTAGCTAGTCCCCATTATACACCAGACTGGAATGAAGTTAAAAGTGTGATAACTTCCAAAACCAAAATGATTATTATCAACTCCCCGCATAATCCAAGCGGAATGCTTTTCTCTGAGAAGGATATGCTTCAATTACAGCAAATTTCAGAAGAGAATGATTTAATTGTCATAAGTGATGAAGTGTATGAGCATATTATTTTTGACGACGAGCAACATCAAAGCGCAGCACGTTTTGAGCAATTAGCAAAACGTTCTTTTATTGCCGCATCCTTCGGGAAAACGTTTCACAACACAGGCTGGAAAATGGGCTATTGTTTAGGCCCGAAAATATTAATGAACGAGTTTAAAAAGGTGCACCAGTACAATGTGTTTTGTGTAAATCATCCATTTCAAAAAGGGCTTGCTACATTTATGCAGGATGAAAATACGTATTTAAATTTAGGCGCTTTTTACCAACAGAAAAGAGATTTCTTTTTAGACTTAATAAAAGACTCAAAGTTTAAGATGACCCCATCAAAAGGAACGTATTTTCAATTGCTTGACTTTTCAGAAATAAGCCAAGAGTCTGATGTGGTTTTTGCTGAAATGTTAACCAAGCAGCAAAATCTTGCCACCATTCCTATATCTGTATTTAATAAGGATACGTTAGATACTAAACACATAAGAGTTTGTTTTGCAAAGACAAAAGAAACGCTAATTGCAGCTGCAAAAATACTTAATGCTATGTGAATTTCTTATAGGTGTAGAATAAGGAATCAATTTTAATAATAGTTAAATTTATATATACAATCAATATCAATTTACTAGTCAGATTTATTTAGGTATTTTTATACCCTAAGGTAGAATTTTATATTAAAAAAAACATATAATTATGAGTGATAACGGAAAAGGAGGAAGCATCAACGATTGCCCTTATTTTAACGGAGTACAAAATCAAGCTGCAGGTGGTGGGATGAATAATCGTAAATGGTGGCCTAACAGGTTAAACTTGAATATATTGCGCCAGCATGATAGTAAATC
>JALZVC010000224.1 GCA_023301205.1 Flavobacteriaceae bacterium | reverse complement strand
TGAGGGTAATCTCCATCACATTCTATAAATCTATAATCAAATCCAGGCTGGAATAGTGGTTGCTCACCAGTTGGAAGATTAGGCCCCACCGAGTAATATTGACCTTTGTAAGGCTCGTACAAAGGAGATAAATCTAAACTTGAGAGGGCATTTGTAACAGGATGGTCTGCTATTCTCTCTCTCATACGTACACCTTGCCCTGGGGTGAGTTTAATAGCGGCACAATTAAAATTGTAGGCATCGCCCATAGTGTTACTCATATCTTCAGGAGTAAAAGTGTATGGGGTATTTTGACAGTCACCTACATCACCAACATAAATGCAGTTTTCATCATAATTATACGGTGCTTCATTAGGCCACATATCTGGCACCGCAGCTGTATCTACTACGCGGTCTCCTCTCATATCTGCATTAAAAAAGGTATCGTTAGGGTCATTAGGGTCATCAGTATCGCTAACGTCGCGGGTAACATGCTCACAAGTGTTATCCCCTTGATTATTACCATTGCCCCCTCTTGTATGTCCTAGACCTAATAAGTGGCCTATTTCATGTACAAAATTAACACCCTCTAGTCCTTGCTGCCCAACACCTATTAAATCACTATAGCCAACACCACCAAAGCAAACCGTTTCTTTGATAATATAAACATTAAGAATACCAGGAGGATATATTGCTGGGTTATTTCTAATTGCTGCAGTAGCAGTAGAAAATTCTGTATGATTAGGATAGTTAGCAGTAGTGCAATTAGGACCTGGATCGATGGTAGTATTAACTTGCAATGCCAAAGAAGTATCATTAACTACATCTATACCGTCATATTTAAAAAAGATACCAAACTCATTCATCGCTTTATTTAAATTTGCGTTAGCGGTAAGTGCCTCATATTCTGTGGTGCCTTGATAATTATAGTTGCTCATGTCACTTTCGTCGTGATCCTCTAATAGCACCCAAAAATGTACTTTAAATAAAACATCTGGAAATGAATTACGGTCAAAATCTGTAGCATAACTATACCTTCCTGGTTCGTCTGGACCATCAAAGCCTTGCCATAAACAATTGTACTCTGAATTTTGAGCGAAAGAAGAAATAGAAATTAAACTAAGCAAAGAAAAGAAAATGACTAGCTTACTAGATAGTTGAGTAGTTGAGTAGTTGAGTAGTTGAGTTTCATAATTTATCTGGTTTTTAAGATTTTATAATACTTTAAAGATATAAATAAATGTGATAAAATAATCATACAACTTCCAAAACCTTATCTACAACAACCTCCACAGGAATACTTTCCATACAATTCTCATAGTCTTCTGGGTATTTGTTACCATAAATAGAAGTAGGGATAAGCGGATAGGTATCTCTATTTGAGATGAGCTGGTGCGCGTTAGGCTGGTTAAAAGGAACAAACCCTGCATATGGGTGGGTGACACCCCATAAGGTGATTACTTTTACATTATACATCGCAGCTAGGTGCCCATTACTACTATCCATAGCGAGCATTAAGTCTAGGTTTGATATAAGTGTGAGCTCCTCTTCAAGAGAAAAATGGTTTACAACACTTGTTACACAGGTGTACGATGCTGCAATAGCATCAAGAATGCTACCTTCTTCGATACCACCACCAAAAAGGAAGATTTTATACTTCCCGATCGCGTCTATTTGACGGATAACTTCTTCCATAAAAGGGAGAGGATACATCTTTCCGGTATGGGCCGCAAAGGGAGCGATGCCAATGAGTTTTTTAGGCTGCTGCCCAATCACCTCGTGTAATTTCGGCGTTAGTTTTTTACAAGCTGGGAATATGTGATTTTTTAAGTCTATAGGCAAACCTAAGTTTGCAAATACATCTGCATAACGCTGGTGTGTCGTTTTGAGTTGGCTTATTTTTTTGCCATTAGCTTTTACAAGACTTTTCTTTTCGCTTCTTCCTTTGTCAATTTTTGATGTGGTAATCCCATATAGCGAAAGGTAGATTCGTATCGCTTTTGAGCGCAGTACATTATGTAGATCTGCAACAGCGCCTATGCCTTTGCTCTTTGCTTGATTAGCGAGTTTTAGTAATCCAAAATTTTTATGAGCTCCGTATACATCTGCCGCAATACACTCTGTACGGGGTAGGTCGCTAAATAATGGGATCAACATAGGTTTAGTAACAATTGTGAGCTGGACCTCTGGATAGGTAAGCAGCACTGTTCTTAACATCGGTACCGCCATAGCGACGTCACCCATGGCAGAAAGTCTAATTACTAATATGTGATTGGGTTTCTTCAATTTTTTTATTGTCTCCGCTCTAGAAAGAGGGGAAGATTTTACGTAATGAAATGAAGTAAAATTAGGGGTGTGTACCAGCCTATACTTCAAGGTTATTACAAGATTTCATAATTGCTCTTTACACACCCCTAACCCCTCTTATTAGAGGGGAACGGTTTGGGCTCTTATATTAATATATTTTGCTAACTTATTAATTAAATTGTCATTTTACACTAGGCTATACACACCTCTAACCCCTCTTATTAGAGGGGAACGGTTTTACTTAGTTTTTACTTTCAAAGGTTAAAACATGATCTTCGATCACTCGAAGTATATTGTCTAAATCTTTCATCACTTGATGATCTGAAAAACGTAAAACTGTTATTCCTAGAAATTTTAGTTTTTTAGTTTTAATTACATCTTTTTCATACACCTCAAGAATTTCATGCGAATATCCATCGCATTCAATAGCCAATGCCAGTTTGTTACAGAAAAA
>JALZVC010000223.1 GCA_023301205.1 Flavobacteriaceae bacterium | reverse complement strand
TTGTCTGTTGCTCCTATGTCTAAACCAGCAGCACCTGCATTAATTGAAGTGACGATAGCATACTGACCACCAGGGGCAATATATACACTTGCAGGTCTGTTATCTAGGTCTACAGAAGCTCCGGCAGATTGAAAACTACCATCATCTAATAACCAAAATGAATCTAAAGTACCTCTATGCATTGGCTCTCCTCCATTTAAAAACTCTGATCGAGTAATATTAGTTACTAGAACTAAGCTATTAACACCCGTCATGCTTTCTGGAGCAGGATAAGAATCAATACTGTTAGGGCCTACTGCAGAAGTAGGCGTTGTTACCGCGTTTCCTAATGAGAAATCTTCATTAACAGGTAAGGCCGCAATGGTGTTACTACCAGCATTCACTGCTAAAACAAATGCGTTATCTCTAGTTTTTGTGATTGCGTAAGCAGAAATAAGTGGATCTAATCCTTCACCTCCATCAAAATCACCACCGTTTCCTCCAGCAGATACAGGTCCTATAGGTATGAGCGATCCATCGGCATTTCTTCCGTAAGTAATGATCGTATTTGGGCCTTGTACAAAACCGTCTGTTTGTCCGTTACCATTTGTCATCGCATACACTGCACCAACAAAATCTGTTGCTCCGTCGTCGCTAGGAGAATTATCATCATCATCACTACAAGATGCAAACAACATAGTTGCAGCAAATGCGTATAAACCTATTTTTAAACTTTTCATTCTTTACGTCTTTTTTGAGTTTTTATTTTTTGTTTACGTTTTTGTTAAGATTCGTTATCTTATTTATTTTAGAGGATAATTAATTTTCTACATTTTTAATTCGGCCGAATACAATGTAAGATATCAAGAAACCTGTACGCGAGCGTTTAAAATTTCTTGACTGAGGTTGGTACGTTTTTAAATGTCTTTACTTACGGTCTAAAAATGCAGCATCCAATAATAAAAATCACTTATAATTCAATAAATCCTCATAAGGCACTAATTTATAGTGTTTTATAAGGATTTATTTTGACGTAAATAAAAAAGTAGAAATGATTTTTTATAAAAATATTAACATAAAAGAAAGATAGTCTTGGTAAAACAGGTGTTGTAATAATTCACAAAAAGGAACTTTACCGGCATTAAAATTACCAGTCATTGCTTTATTTGAGATTTAGTAGCAAGTACTCCATTCGTGAATATTTCCGAAGTAATTTATATTTTAAAGGTGATTACTGGCATTTGCGCGTGGTTCACAAGGTCTTCACTAATACTGCCATTAAAGAAGTGAGCAATACCTTTACGGCCGTGTGTGCTCATCCCAATCATATCTGCGTTAGTGTACTTTGCAAAGCCTAAAATTCCTTTTTCTACAGAAATATCATTGTAAACATTAAGGGTGTAGTTTTCTACACCCATTCCCTTCACAAAGTGCTCCATTAGTTTATGGGCGTCTGGTGTCGTTTTAAAACCGCTAGGGGTATTTACGTGCAAAAGATGCAGCTTAGCATCCATTACTTTTGCAAATTTCTGCGCCGAGTCAAAAGCTTTTCTGCCCGATTCAGTAAAATCTGACGCAAATACAAAGTTGTTTATATTAAAAGAATCGTAGTTGTTTTTAATTACTAGTACGGGTATAGACGAGGTGCGTACTACTTTTTCTGTATTACTACCTATAAACATTTCTTTAAATCCGCTAGCGCCGTGTGAGCCCATCACTACTAAATCTACTTCTTTGCTAGCTGCGGCCTCTTTAATATCATCATAAATCTCACCATGTCCTAGCGCTTGATGTATCGCTACATTTTTAAGAAAGTCTTTTTCTCGGAGTGCATCAAAATTTTTCTCGGCCATTTTTAAAAAGAAAACAGTTTCAGGTTTTGCATTGTTTTCTTCACCTGTTATTAAATTAGACGGTAGTTCCATAGAGTGCAGTAAGTAAATTTCTGCGTTGTGTTTTTCTGCTATATGCACCGCAACTTTAAGTGCATTTTCTGCTTGATCTGAAAAATCTGTTGGGACTAAAATTCTTTTCATAATAGATAAATTTAGTTGGATACTAAAGATAGTAAATAAAGTGTAAATTGATAAAGATTAAACGCTCTTTTTTAAAACCAAAATAAATAGTATATTTGCATCGAAATTGATATTTAACGAGTTGAGGGGACATACAGTCCCCTCTTTTTATAGCATAAATTAATGCGCGACGAAGTAGTAGAATTAATAGATAAAGCACTGGAGGAAAATCCGTCCTTATTTTTAATTGATTTAGAGATAACAGCAGATAATCAAATACGTGTTATCCTTGATGGAGATAATGGTGTTAAAGTAGAGGATTGTATCGCAGTGAGTAGAGCTGTAGAGCACAATCTAGATGAGGAGCTTGATTTTTCTATAGACGTTATGTCTTGCGGGGCGTCTGAGCCTTTGACTATGCAGCGTCAATACATAAAAAATATAGGCCGAAATGTGCTAGTGACGACAGATAAGGGTGAAAAGATAGAAGCTACGTTAACGGCTGCAAATGAAAAAAATGTAACATTAAACTGGAAAGCAAGAGAGCCTAAGCCAGTAGGAAAAGGTAAGGTAACCGTTAAAAAGGAAGCTGTGATACCGTATAATGAAATAGTACAAACGAAAGTGATGATAAAATTTAATTAATTTAGCCCATGGAAAATTTAGCGTTGATTGATTCTTTTTCAGAATTTAAAGATGACAAGCAGATAGACAGAGTAACGCTTATGGCGATACTGGAGGAGGTTTTTAGAAATGCACTCAAAAAGAAATACGGGAGTGATGATAATTTTGATATTATTGTGAACCCAGACAAAGGAGATTTAGAGATCTGGAGAAACAGAGTAGTGGTTGCAGATATAGATGTAATGGACCCAAACGAAGAAATTTCGTTGACAGATGCGCGTAAGATTGAAGATGATTTTGAAGTAGGTGAAGATGTTTCTGAAGAAGTGAAGTTAATGCATTTAGGTCGACGTTCTATTTTGGCCTTACGTCAAAACTTAATCAGTAAGATTCACGAGCACGACAATACCATTATCTACAAGCAATTTAAAGATATGGAAGGTGAGATTTATACGGCAGAAGTACACCATATACGTCA
>JALZVC010000222.1 GCA_023301205.1 Flavobacteriaceae bacterium | reverse complement strand
TAATGTTGTCACTTTCTTTTCCAGTTTTATACCATCTGCTGTATAAATGTAGTCAATAAAACCTCGTGTGCCAAATGTTACTTTTGTAGGGAGATTAAGATGATTGTAGGCAATGACTGTAATACCCTTGTTTTTTATCTTCTATCAAGTTTCCGTAGGTGTCGTAAAGAAACTCGGTTTGACAATCACGAGAAAATTGTAAAAGTTGCAGCGCCTATTATGGAGCTGTCTTCTACTTTTATAAGAAATGGTGTCAAAAGCAAGAAGAACATACGCCCTATGCTACCTCAAAATGTTTGGGAGTACATAGACGAGATGAACTTTTATAAATATGTCCAAAAACGAAACCGTCCCAACACGAGTAGTGTTAAGACGGTTTCTAACCAACCAAAAAAGGCGTCCTATATTTTTAAAATGAGCTAATTTTTTTCATTGTTTTAGCGATCTCAGCTTTTGTTTTCCGCAATTTACCTTCACTAGCAGTTTTATATGCTATATAACCACGTCCAGTAAATTCATACAATGTTCCAGATAAATCGTGAAAAAGTTCAATTGTCTGGTCATTGATAACGCTTAATTCAAAGTACTCACTGCCTAGATAATCATAATCTAAGGTTAAAAACTTTAATGTTTCTGTGCCTTGAACATCATCTAGATTATAGATACCTGTGTAATCATAGTACACATCAAGAGGATGTACACCATTAGGGTCTCTAGAGCTTAAGAAGTTGCCGTCACCACCGCCTGGTAAGAAGGCAATATAATTTTCGTAATCAAACTCGTTTAGGTTTCCAAACTCGCTAGTGTACGTTTTTTCCCAAGTGTTGTATTCTTGTAAGAAATAGTGAATATTTCTGTAAAAAACACGGTCATAGTCAAAGGTGTTTCTTTGATACCCTTCAAGGACATAACTAATATTCTGCTGTGGGAAATAGAGTTCAATTTCAAAATCATTTAATTGTGTTACTTTAAATGAGTAGAACCCGTCAATATCGTGATCAACTTCAAGTACGTCGTTATACGTGTCAAAATAACCTACAGGTATCCCAAAGCCGTTTCCTTGACTACCAAAGCCAACTAAGTTGTTATTGGCAAACAATTTTCCATTTCTAAACGAAACGGTAAATGCTTTCTGCATAAATGGGATGTATCCATTTCCTTGTGTGCGCTCTATATCTACGTACCACAATTCGTAAGATTTAACCAACTGCGATAAAGTTAATGCAGGCGTTGGGTTTACGGTATTGTCTTCTACGATTACTTCTGTATAGCAAGAAGTAAGTAAGGTTGCTACTAGTGCCAAACCAAAAAATAGTTTGAGTGCCTTAAAATTTGATTCAAAAGAAGATTGAATAGTTACATTAAAAATCTTCTTATCGTCGTGATGTGTAATTTGCCTTTTCATAATTTGATAATTTTAATGTTCGGTTAATAAATTTCACAAACTGTGCCAAAACCATAAAATAATGATAATCAGAATATTAAGACATTATTTTCACGTAATTAAGAATGATTACTTCTGAAATTTTAACAATTTAAAATCAGTTTAGACTCATTTTTATACCGTTACTATTTCAGAAACAAAGCAAATGCCTTATCTTGAAAATCTTAAAACTAATGATGAAAGAGAATTTAAAATTTGCGGTAATAGGAGGTGGTAGTTGGGCAACAGCGATTGTAAAAATGCTCTGTGAAAACCTAGACCAAGTGGGCTGGTATATGCGCAATGAGGCGGCTATTAATTATATAATGGAAGAGCAGCATAATCCTAATTACCTAAGTGCTGTAGAGTTTAAAACGGAACAACTCAGGTTGAGTAATGATATAAATGAGATCATTGATTATGCAGACATCATAATTTTGGTAGTTCCGTCGGCATTTATTTACACAGAATTAGCGGAGGTAACGACTTCTATAAAAAACAAGACTTTCTTTTCTGCAATTAAAGGAATTGTCCCAGAGACCAGTTTAATTGTGGGCGAACATTTAAACACCCATATGGGAATCCCTTTTCAAGATATTGGCGTTATCTCTGGACCGTGTCACGCAGAAGAAGTGGCATTAGAGCGTTTATCGTATTTAACTATCTCCTGTGCAGATGAGGTAAAAGCAAAATATGTAGCGAAGCACTTAAGCTGTGATTACATTAAATGTACTACAAGTGATGATGTGATGGGTACAGAATATGCGGCAATGCTTAAAAATATTTATTCTATCGCTTGTGGTATAGCGCATGGCTTGGGTTATGGTGATAATTTTCAGGCAGTTTTAATGAGTAATGCCATTAGAGAGATGAAGAGTTATGTAAAAAAAGTGCATAAAATGAAACGGGATATTAACGATTCTGCTTATTTAGGCGATTTATTAGTAACTGGATATTCTACGTTTAGCCGAAATAGAATGTTTGGCAATATGATAGGTAAAGGATACACAGTTAAAAGTGCTATGATGGAGATGAGTATGGTAGCAGAAGGCTACTACGCCACAAAAAGTGCATTCGA
>JALZVC010000221.1 GCA_023301205.1 Flavobacteriaceae bacterium | reverse complement strand
CTGCTCAAGAATGGCAAAAAGACATGGATACGGCACAAAAGATTGCTAAAGAAACAGATCGCCCTATCATACTTGTTTTTCAAGGTAGCGATTGGTGTGCTCCTTGTATTAAACTAGACAAAGAGATTTTTCAATCGGAACAGTTTAAATTATATGCTGAGCATAATTTTGTGATGTTAGAAGCAGATTTTCCTAGAAAAGAAGAAAATGCACTTGAATCAAAACTAAAAGCGCATAATGATGATTTAGCCGTACGATTTAATAAAAGAGGGATTTTCCCTTTAGTAGTTGTTCTCGATAAAGAACTTAACGTTCTTGGGGAAACCGGTTATTACAATGCCTCTCCCAGCACGTATATTTTAGAAATTGACGGATTCACTAATTAACTAATAAAGTCTTTAAAAATTGTATATCACTCAAACCCCTAAGAAAATAGGCGAATCGTATTTCTGCCTGATAGCGTATATAAAGTATTTACAGATGCTCTAAAATCTCTATAAATTTTAACATAAGCGCTCCCTCCTATTTTATAGAAATCTACACCAAATTCCTTAAATTTTTGCGAAGATTACATTCCTAAATAATCTATACCACCAAAAGCAGGTTGATAGTCATAAATGTAATCGAAATAAATAGATTTTTTTCATAAAGAATAAACGCTAACAAGAAGTAAGACGGTTTCTAATATTTAAAACTACAATTTAGATCAAAGCTATGCTTTCAATTAATGAACCTATAATTTAACAAAGCGTTTCACTGTTTGTCCCATTTCAGATCTAACTTCCATAAAGTAAATTGCCGAAGAAAAATGTGATACATCTATAGTAAAATTTCTTGAAATCAAATTATTATATCTCTCTATTTCCCTTCCATTGAAATCTCTAATGACAACATCAATAATTTCTTGTTCGGAATTAAGATTAATAGTTTCGTGTGTTGGATTGGGATATATTTGAATATTAATATCATTAAACCTATTAACATTTAATATTGCGCAAAAGGATATAGAAAATGCATTTACTTGTCCAGAATTTTCGTCTGCGGTATCACATACTTGTAAAGTCCAGTCTCCTTGAATTTCTTCTCCGCTGAATATTGTTGCTAAATCTCCCCCTTGAGGAGAATAAGTACCCGATGTAAATGGAGGGCTTGCGGTTGTAATCTCTTCACCGCCTAGTCGAAAAATTGTTCCAGTATAAGCATTTGAAGTACTACCGCCTAAATTATTTGCTAACAAGAGACTAGTACCATTTGGGCTTATTAATGAAAGTTGGAGATCTCCAGAAAATGTGTGCTCAATATTTATCATTATTTCATCGATATACACATTTAAATCAAGCTCATAATTTTCTGTAATTTCAACCGAATATTGATTTGGCATATTTAAACAATCATCTGTAATATTATTATTTATATCAATATCTAATGGCAAACCTAAGGCTTGATATTCTTCACAACTAAAATCTGAACCAAGAGGTGGTCCCCTAAATTCAATATCTGTAGGTGCATCAATATTAGAAACTGCAATGTAATAAGTCTGTCCTATACTGGCCTGTATAAAAGTTTGATTATCAAAAGAACAAGGGTTGCCAAATGTATCTACAAATGTAAGCTCACTTGAGTCATTAACAAACTCATCTTGAGCAGTATACCAGCGTACAATGGGCTCTGCACCAGGGTCAACTATGATACCTCTTATAGTATCACTAGTAACAGCGGTAAATTTATACCAAACTACTTGTACGTTTTGAACTGTACATAAATCCTGACCATTCGGCTCTGATGTTGCATTTTGAGTTTGAACTGCAATATCAATAAAATTATTTCCCACTTGGTCAATATCCATTGCATTGGCAATAATATCATTAGGTGGGACCTGAGCAATAGTCATTATACAATTGATAAAAAATAAACAAATAGTAAAATAAAACTTGATAATTTTCATATTGACAAAGCATTTTCCTAGATTAAAACTTTGAAGATAGGTGAAAATTTGAACTTAGCTATTAATTCAGTCTAGTATTTAAAAATCCCTAAACAAAGGCAATGTACTGCAACGCAGCAATCCTTCTTGCTTAGAGATCTCAAAATAAGGCACTTCTTCTACAGTAAAACCTTGTTTCCTTAACCACGTATTGAGCCGTGTAAAGTTTTTTTCTGAAATAATAACATCTTCACTAATACTAAAGATATTACTATTCATGTGATACATTTCTTTCTTATCAATCTGGAAACAATTGGCTTTTCCGAAGTAATCCACTAACCACTCATATTCTTCTTTATCTAGAAAACCGTTTTCGTGAATAATGCATTTTCCTTTCCCTATAGGTTGAAAACAGCAGTCTAAGTGTAAGGCATTATCCTCAGCGACAGTATTGCTTTTTCGTAAATTAAATGACTTTACTTTTTTCTTAGGAAACAACTCCCGTAACGCTCTCACCGCAAGCATATTAGTACGTGCCGTAATAAAATCTGAGTAATCATCTCCATAATAGGTGCCCACAAAAATATAATCGCCATAAGGCATCACATCACCACCTTCTACATGAATTTCATCAGGAAACTGGATAACATTTTTCGAGTCTACCTGATCCACTACATATTGAATAGCCTCTATTTCCCGAGCTCTGTCTGGTAATATATTAGCTTTAATAAATTTATCTTCAATAACAAAAGCGATATCTCTGGAAAAAATCTGGTTGTAATCTTCTATCTCATCAGGACGATACACGGTAACATCATATTTTTCAAAAACGATTGCTACAGCCTCCATTTCGTTTACCATATCTTCATTTTTAGGATACGTACCTGCTTTAATGTGCATTGCAGATTTAGGATCGTATGCTTCTTCTAATGTTGGCGCTGGCCCATTACTTTTTGCAGTACCTAGAACCACTGCTCGTAATCTAGAAAACTCGTTTTTAATATTTAGTTTTATCATAGAAAACAAATATAATTGTTTCATTTCTATTTCACTTGGGAAATCTAAAGCGCTTCACTATGACACAAATTCTTAAAATTTCGGCATAAAAAAACACCTCAAACTGGAGGTGTTTTATATTTTAAAAGTAGCAAATAGGATTACCTTTTAGAAACGTCTTTAAATGGCCTGTGCGTTTCACCAATATAAATCTGTCTTGGACGACCTATAGGCTCTTTACGTTGTCTCATTTCTTTCCATTGAGCAATCCAACCCGGAAGTCTACCCAATGCAAACATTGGCGTAAACATCTCTACTGGTATACCTAGCGCTCTGTATATGATTCCTGAATAGAAATCCACATTAGGATATAACTTTCTATCTACGAAGTACTGATCTTCTAAAGCTTCTTTTTCAAGACCTTTTGCGATATCTAGAACCGGGTCTTCTATTCCTAGACTTGACAATACATCATCTGCAGCTACTTTAATAATCTTTGCACGTGGATCAAAGTTTTTATAAACTCTATGACCAAAGCCCATTAACCTGAAAGGATCTTCCTTGTCTTTTGCTTTATTCATAAACTTGTGCGTATCGCCACCATCTTCTTTTATAGCTTCTAGCATTTCGATTACTGCTTGGTTAGCACCACCGTGAAGTGGCCCCCATAATGCGTTTATACCTGCAGAGATACTTACAAATAATCCAGCGTGAGATGATCCTACAATTCTTACTGTAGATGTAGAACAATTCTGCTCGTGATCTGCGTGAAGGATTAATAATTTGTCTAATGAATCAATAACTTTAGGATCTACCTCATAAGCACTGCTCGGTTTATTAAACATCATTTTATGAAAATTCTCTACATACCCAAGAGAATCATCACCATAATCTAAGGGTAGGCCTGCTTGTTTTCTATGTGCCCAAGCCGTAAGTACAGGAAATTTACCCATTACCTTAACGATTGCTTGATACATTTCTTCTTCACTATCTGCATTTACTGAAGTAGGATTAAATGCTACAAGTGCAGAAGTTAAAGATGATAAAACACCCATAGGGTGAGCAGCTTTAGGAAAACCATCAAGTATTTTCTTAACATCCTCATCTACATGAGATTCTGCTTTTATGTCATTATGAAATTTCTCGTGCTGTTCTTTTGTTGGTAATTCACCAAAAATCAATAAATAAGCTACCTCTAGAAAATCTGCTTTGTCAGCAAGTTCTTCAATAGAGTACCCTCTGTAACGTAAAATACCTTCTTCTCCATTTAAAAATGTAATAGCACTCTCGCAAGATCCAGTGTTTTTATAACCTGGGTCTATTGTGGTTATACCACCCGTCGCGCCACGTAAGGCTTTGATATCGATGGCTGTTTCATTTTCAGTTCCTGTTATTAATGGAAATTCGTATTTTTTCCCATCAATCTCTAGCGTCGCAGTTTTTGACATATATATTTATTTTTTTTATTGATTGTAATTCGATATAAACCGAAATGCTAAAGTACTAAATCTTCACCTATTTGTAAAACAAACTACCAAACGCTAAGGTTAAATAATACTTAAAACAATTACTTAAGTAACTTACACGAATGAAATACCTCTTTTTCACTAAAAAAATACGGTGCAAACCATCCTAATTATAGTATACTTACAACCTCAAAAAGCAGTTGTATTGCCCCATTTAGTGTACTAAAAAAGCCAATGCAGAAGAGCATAACGCATTGGCTTTGTTATTATCATAAAGGAATTCCCTTAGATTTTAAAGGCTTTCTTACCCGGAAAATAAGCAACATCTGCCAGTTCTTCTTCAATACGTAATAGTTGGTTGTATTTTGCCATTCTATCACTTCTAGATGCAGAACCCGTTTTAATCTGACCACAATTTAATGCAACCGCAAGATCTGCGATTGTATTGTCTTCTGTTTCTCCACTTCTATGTGACATCACAGAAGTATACCCTGCGTTATGTGCCATATTTACTGCGGCGATTGTTTCGCTAAGCGTACCTATCTGGTTTACTTTTATTAAAATAGAATTTGCGATGTTTTCAGAAATCCCACGAGAAAGTCGTTCTACATTAGTCACAAATAAATCATCACCCACTAATTGCACGGTATCTCCTACTTTTTCTGTAAGCGATTTCCAGCCTGCCCAATCATTTTCATCCATACCATCTTCAATGGATAGTATAGGATAGTTTCTAGATAATTCGGCTAGATAGATTGCTTGTTCTTCGCTAGTTCGTTTTGCTCCGTTTTCACCTTCAAATTTGGTATAATCATACATCCCGTCTACGTAAAACTCAGCAGCGGCACAATCTAGTGCTACCATAATTTGTTCTCCAAAGGTATATCCAGCATTTTCAACTGCTTTTTTAATGGTATCTAGCGCATCTTCAGTACCAACTAGCGTAGGCGCAAAACCACCTTCATCTCCCACAGCTGTGCTTAAGTTTCTATCGTGAAGCACCTTTTTTAAATTATGGAAAATTTCAGAACCCATTTGCATAGCTTCTGTAAAACTTTTTGCAGCTACTGGCATTACCATAAACTCTTGAAAGGCAATAGGAGCATCACTGTGACTACCTCCATTAATGATATTCATCATTGGCAACGGCAGTGTCTTTGCACTAACACCTCCTATATATCTATACAAAGGCAAACCAAGCTCGTTAGCAGCTGCTTTTGCACAAGCCAATGAAACACCAAGAATAGCATTTGCACCTAGCTTAGATTTGTTTGGAGTACCATCAAGATCAATCATTATTTGATCTATTTCTTCTTGTTCAAAAACAGAGACTCCTAATAGAGTTCCTGCTATTGGACCATTTACATTTTCCACAGCTTTTAAAACACCCTTACCCATATAAGCATTACCACCATCACGTAGCTCAACAGCTTCGTGTTCACCAGTACTTGCGCCAGATGGTACAGCAGCTCTACCCATAAAGCCAAGTTCTGTTGTTACATCAACTTCTACGGTAGGATTTCCTCTACTATCAAAAATCTGTCTCGATCGGATATCAATAATTATACTCATCGTTTATTTTTTTTTGCCATTGATATTCAATAACTCTTTTAATTGGTTTTTTTATTTATTTCTGAAATATTCAACAAATGAATACGTATTCAATTCGTTACCATTCCCGAAGTACTATGACTTAGACTTTTCAATATTTGT